>NZ_JBIAHP010000003.1:415801-490270 GCF_042870715.1 Streptomyces sp. NPDC006463
CGTGCGTCGATCGTTGGCGGGGCTGGTTGGGGGTTCTGCCCCCGGCCCCGCGTGTCGATCGTTGGCGGGGCTGGTTGGGGGTTCTGCCCCCGGCCCCGCGTGTCGATCGTTGGCGGGGCTGGTTGGGGGTTCTGCCCCCGGCCCCGCGTGTCGATCGTTGGCGGGGCTGGTTGGGGGTTCTGCCCCCGGCCCCGCGCCTCGAACGCCGGCGGGGCTGGATTGGGGGCTCCGCCCCAGACCCCGCGCGTCGAACGTTGGCGGGACTGGATTGGGGCCCCGCCCCCGGCCCCGCGCCTCAATCGTCGGCGGGGCCGGATGCCGGGCTCCGCCAACCCGCCTCGAACTCCCCCAGCCACGAGAATCGGAGAGCCACCCGTGACAGCCACCGTGCCCTCGCCCGACCTGCTCCGTGCCCCGCTCGTCGTCGAGTTCCCGTTCACCCGGTCCCTCGGGCCCGTGCAGTCCGCGTTCCTCACCGGGCTGCGCGAAGGTCTCGTGCTCGGAGTGAAGACGTCCGACGGGGCCGTGATGGTGCCACCCGTCGAGTACGACCCCCGCACCGCCGAGGAGATCCGCGAACTCGTCCAGGTCGGCGCCACCGGCACCGTCACCACCTGGGCCTGGAACGGCCGGCCCCGCCCGAACCAGCCCCTGGACACGCCGTTCGCCTGGGTCCTGGTCAAGCTCGACGGCGCCGACACGGCCCTCCTGCACGCCCTCGACGCCCCCGGCCCCGGATCCGTGCGCACCGGGATGCGGGTGCGCGTGCGTTGGGCGGCCGAACGCACCGGGGCGATCACCGACATCGCCTGTTTCGAGCCGTACGAGGGCCCCGCCGGCCCCGGAGCCGCCCCGCACGCCGGGGACTTCGCGGAGCCCGTCACCGGCATCGTCGCCCCGGCCCGCCTGGACTACACGTACAGCCCCGGCCGCGCCCAGACCGCGTACATCAACGGCCTCTCCGAGCAGAAGACAATCGGCGAGCGCTGCCCCTCCTGCCACAAGGTGTACGTCCCGCCCCGCGGGGCCTGCCCCACCTGCGGGGTCGCCACCACCGACCGGGTCGAGGTCGGCCCGGCCGGCACCGTCACCACGTACTGCATCGTCAACATCAAGGCCCGCGGCCTCGACATCGAAGTCCCCTACGTCTACGCCCACATCGCCCTCGACGGCGCCGGCCTCGCCCTCCACGGCAGGATCGGCGGCATCCCGTACGACCAGGTCCGCATGGGCCTGCGCGTCGAACCCGTATGGACCGAAGGCGGCCGTTACCCCGACCACTACCGCCCCACCGGCGAGCCGGACGCGGACTACGACGCGTACAAGGAGCTCATCTGATGCCCAGGACGAGCAGGCACGCACGCGACGTGGCCGTCGTCGCCTTCGCGCAGAGCGACCACCTGCGCCGCACCGACGAACTCAGCGAAGTCGAGATGGTCATGCCGGTCCTCCACCAGGTGCTGGCCGCCACCGGCCTCAAGGCCGGCGAGATCGGCTTCACCTGCTCCGGCTCCAGCGACTACCTGGCCGGCCGGGCCTTCTCCTTCACCATGACCCTCGACGGTGTCGGGGCCTGGCCGCCGATCTCCGAGTCGCACGTCGAGATGGACGGCGCCTGGGCCCTCTACGAGGCCTGGGTCAAGATCCAGACCGGCGAGGCCGACACCGCGCTCGTCTACTCGTACGGCAAGTCCTCGCCGGGGCCGGTACGGGACGTCCTGACCCGGCAGCTCGACCCTTACTACCTCGCCCCGCTCTGGCCCGACTCCGTGGCCCTGGCCGCCCTCCAGGCCCAGGCCCTGATCGACGCGGGCGAGACCGACGAGCCCTCCCTGGCGGCCATCGGCGCCCGCAGCCGGGCCGCCGCCGAGGCCAACCCGCACGCCCAGCTGAGGGGTCCGGTGCCCCAGGGCGACTACCAGGTCCACCCGCTGCGCACCGGCGACTGCCCGCCCATCGGCGACGGCGCGGCGGCCGTGATCCTCGCCGCCGGGGACACGGCCCGGCGGCTGTGCGAGCGCCCCGCCTGGATCACCGGCATCGACCACCGCATCGAGGCCCACGGCCTGGGCCTGCGCGACCTCACCGACTCCCCGTCCACCCGGACCGCCGCCGAGCGCGCCGGGGTGTTCGACGCCCCGGTGGACACGGCGGAACTGCACGCGCCGTTCTCCTCGCAGGAGGTCGTGCTCCGCAAGGTCCTCGGGCTCGGCGACGGCGTCGCCGTCAACCCCTCCGGCGGGGCGCTCGCCGCCAACCCGGTCATGGCCGCGGGCCTGATCCGGATCGGTGAGGCGGCCGCCCGCATCCACCGCGGCGAGTCCGACCGCGCCGTCGCGCACGCCACCTCCGGCCCCTGCCTCCAGCAGAACCTGGTCGCCGTCCTGGAAGGGGACCCCGCATGAGCACGTCGGGCAAGGAACCCGTAGCCGTCGTCGGCATCGGCCAGACCAAGCACGTCGCCGCCCGGCACGACGTCTCCATCGCCGGCCTCGTCCGCGAGGCCGCCCTGCGTGCCCTCGCGGACGCCGGGCTGGGCTGGGCGGACATCGACGCGGTCGTCATCGGCAAGGCCCCCGACTTCTTCGAGGGCGTGATGATGCCGGAGCTGTACCTGGCGGACGCGCTCGGCGCCGTCGGCAAGCCCATGCTGCGCGTGCACACGGCCGGTTCGGTCGGCGGGTCCACGGCGCTCGTCGCCGCCAACCTCGTGGCGGCCCGCGTCCACCGGACCGTCCTCACCCTCGCCTTCGAGAAGCAGTCCGAGTCCAACGCCATGTGGGGCCTCTCGCTCCCCGTCCCCTTCCAGCAGCCCCTGCTGGCGGGCGCGGGCGGATTCTTCGCACCGCACGTGCGCGCGTACATGCGGCGTACCGGAGCCCCCGACACGGTCGGCTCGCTGGTGGCGTACAAGGACCGGCGCAACGCGCTGAAGAACCCGTACGCGCACCTGCACGAGCACGACATCACCCTGGAGAAGGTCCAGGCCTCGCCGATGCTGTGGGACCCGATCCGCTACTCCGAGACCTGCCCCTCCTCGGACGGCGCCTGCGCGATGATCCTCACCGACCGGGAGGGCGCGGCCCGCTCGCCGAAACCCGCGGCCTGGGTGCACGGCGGGGCCATGCGCAGCGAGCCGACCCTCTTCGCGGGCAAGGACTTCGTCTCGCCGCAGGCCGGCAAGGACTGCGCGGCCGACGTCTACCGCCAGGCGGGGATCACCGACCCGCGCCGGGAGATCGACGCGGTGGAGATGTACGTGCCGTTCTCCTGGTACGAGCCGATGTGGCTGGAGAACCTCGGTTTCGCGGCGGAGGGCGAGGGCTGGAAGCTCACCGAGGCCGGGGTCACCGAGCTCGACGGGGACCTTCCGGTCAACCCGTCGGGGGGTGTCCTGTCCACCAACCCGATCGGCGCCTCCGGCATGATCCGCTTCGCGGAGGCGGCCCTCCAGGTCCGCGGCCAGGCCGGGGAACACCAGGTTCCGGACGCCCGCCGGGCCCTGGGGCACGCGTACGGCGGCGGCGCGCAGTTCTTCTCCATGTGGCTGGTGGGGGCCGAGCCGCCGGAGTCCTGAACGAAAGACGGCCCCGCGTCGGGGACGGGCGGGGTGCCGGACCGGCCACGGGTGACTCACCGTGCCCTGTGCGGCACCCGCCGCGATGGTTAACCTTGCCCCCGGACGACGTACCGGGAGGAGCACGCACGTGGCCGAGAGCATGACTTCACAGCCCCTCGCTGGCTGGGGCAAGCCGGACCTCGATCTCACCGAGGCGCAGTGGCGGTCGAGCAGCCGGGGAGCGGGGGACGTCCAGATCGCCTTCGTCGAGGGCTTCATCGCGATGCGCAACAGCGAGCGCCCCGAAAGCCCCTCGCTGATCTTCGCGCCCGACGAGTGGCGCAGGTTCGTACTGGAGGCGCGGGGCGGCGAGTTCGACCTGACGTAGGCCTTCTCCTGCCGTGACCGCGCGCGGCGCACCACCGGGGGCGCGGAGCCGCCGGCCCGATGGTGCGCCGGCCGGGGCCCTCGGGAAATCCGTTGCCGGGCGTGCGGCGCACCCGCAGTATGGCCCGCATGACGATCATCCGCCGAAAGGGCGATGCCGCGTAAGCGGCCCGGCGCGCTGCGCGCCGAACGAGGAACCTTCGCAGGCCGTCGGCCTCCCGCCTGGGCGTGGGAACTGCCGTCCGTGGACCGGCTGTCGCCCGCCGCGAGTGCCCGGGTTCACTGGGCTCTGGGTGCCCGGTCGGGAAACGTCACGGAACTCCTGCGCATGTACCGGCGCTTCCTGGGCACGCCCGGCCGCCGGCTGTGGCTGGTCCCCTCGGGCTGCCCGGCCTGCCCCGGCTGCGCGCTGGACGACGTCGCCGTCGTCCGGGACGAGCTCGCCGACCACTACCGCGCCCTGCCGCCCGGCGCCCAGCGCGCGCTGGGCCGCGTACTGCGCCTGCTGGACGAGGAGTTCCGGCGCCGCACCTTCCCCGACCCCGATCCGCCCGCCGCGCACCGGGCCGACTGGAGCGGCTACCCGTACGCCTGGTGGCACCGTCGGCTCTACCGGGCTCACGGTTAGGGTGGCCGGATGAGCGGAGAGAGCGACCTGCGGAAGCTGCTGAGCGGGATGCGGCCCGAACTGAACGAGGGCCGGTACGTGTTCTGCACCGTCCCCGGCACCACCGTCCCCGCGGGCACCGCACCCGTCGCCACCGTCCTGGAGCCCGAGGGCCTCACCCTGGTCCTGCGTCAGGAGGACGCCGACGCGGCAGGCCTGGCCTACGACTACACGGCCGGCTGGATCACCCTGCGGATCCACTCCGCCCTCGACGCCGTCGGGCTCACCGCCGCCGTCGCCACCGAACTCGGCGCACACGGTCTGAGCTGCAACGTCATCGCCGGCTACCACCACGACCACCTCTTCGTGGCCGCCGACCGGGCCGCAGAGGCCGTCGCCGTCCTGGAGCAACTCGCCGGTCGCTCCGAAGACGTTCGCCCGTAGCCCAAGCGGGGAGGACCGGGCGAGGCCGGGGCAGAGTGATCTCATGGACCACGACTCCAGGCTCTCCCGCTTCCGGAGCGAGGCATCGGCATTCGAGAAGGCCGTCCGCGGGGCACTCGACCCCGGCGGGTCGGCGCCACTGGTCCCCTCGTGCCCCGGCTGGTCGGTCTGCGACCTCGTGGGACACCTGGGGGGAGTGCACCGCTACCTCATCCACGTCCTGCGGGAACGCCTTACCGAGGCACCGGACCCCGCGGACCTCTCCTTGTACGGCCTGCCCGCCGACCCGGAGGCACTGGCCGCCTGGCCTATGCCCGGCCGTGCCCCGAGCCCGGGCCCCGCGCCCGAGGGGCTGACGGACTGGTTCGCGCAGGGCGCGCGGGACCTGGAGGGGCTCCTGCGCGAGCTCGGGCCGGACGCGGCGGTCTGGACCTGGTCGGCCGAACAGAGCTCGGGTTTCTGGCTGCGGATGCAGACGATCGAGCTGGCCCTCCACCGCTGGGACGCACAGTCCGTGACGGGCGCCCCGGCCCCGCTCGATCCGGACCTGGCGGCCGACGCCGTGGCCCAGACCTTCGAGGTCATGGCTCCGGCACGGCGCTCCTGGCAGGCGGCACCGGCCGGTGCGGGGGAGCATTACCGCTTCCGGCGTACGGACGGTCCGGAATCCTGGACCGTCCTCTTCGACGGCGAAGAGGTCCTGTCGGCGCCCGACGACACCGCCCCGGCGGACGTCGAGGCAGCCGGGACCGCCTCGGACCTCGCCCTGTTCCTCTGGCACCGGCTGCCCGCCACCGGCCTGCGGGTCACCGGCGACACCACCCTGTTGGCGCACTACTTCACCCTGGTCCCACCGGTCTGACGGGCCTGACCGGCGGGCGGCCCGGTCAGGGCGGGGATGCGGGCCCCCGGGCCGGAAAACCCGTGCGGCCACGTACCATGGCGGCATGTCCTTCCTCCGCCGCCACCGCGCCGCCACCCCCGCCGGCCCGGACTTCGACGTCCTGGCCATGGACCCGGGGGACTGGCCGGGCAATCTCGGGGCCGGGCTGCTGCCCGCGCCCGACGGCAGCTGCCAGGGTGTCTTCCTCCGCTACGACCTGTTCGGCGGACGTGGCCCCGCGATGATCATCGGCAACCTCCCGGAGGGCTCTCCGGCCCGGGACCTCGCCGACGGCCAGGTCCCCTTCGAGGTCGCCCAGCTCCTCGACGCCCTGGAGAACGACGAGGACGTCGAGGTCACCGGCGTCGAGGACTGCCCCGTCATGCAGGGCGACAACCTCCTCATCGTCCGGAAGATCAAGCTGTCGGAGTCCCGCATCTCCTGCGTCCAGTTCGACCGCAGCGACAACGTGCTGGTCACCATCGCCAGCTGGGACCGCCCGATCACCGACGACCTCTACGCCCTCCTGAAGCCGCTCCCCGCCGAGCTCTTCCAGCAGGGCTGATCCACAGGAATCACGCGTCCGCGATGTCGTTCGCCGCCACGTAGCCGAACGTCATCGCGGGGCCGATCGTCGATCCGGCCCCCGCGTAGCTGTGGCCCATCACCGCCGCGCTCGCGTTCCCCGCCGCGTACAGGCCTCGGATCACCGAGCCGTCGGCCCGCAGCGCGCGGGCCCGTGCGTCCGTCACGATGCCGCCCTTCGTGCCCAGGTCGCCCGGCACGATCTTGAAGGCGTAGAACGGCGGCGCCCAGACGGGTGCCAGGCAGGAGTTCGGCGTCACCCCCGGGTCCGTGTAGTAGTGGTCGTACGCCGTGTCGCCCCGGTGGAAGTCGGGGTCGGTCCCGTTCCACGCCTGCGCGTTGAACCGGTTCAAGGTCGCCCGCAGCGCCGCCGCCGGGACCCCGATCTGCCCGGCCAGCGCGTCCCAGGTCCACGCCTTCTTCGCCGCGCCCGTCTCGTACCACGAATCGGGGAAGACGATCATCGGCAGGACGTCCTTGAACAGGTACTTGTTGCGGTAGTTCTGGTCCACGACCAGCCACGCCGGGATGTGCGAACCGGTCGCGGCCCGGTCCTTCTCGTACATCACGTGCACCACATCGCTGTAGGGGGCGGCCTCGTTGACGAACCGCGCGCCGTTCCCGTTCACGATCAGCCCGCCCGGCAGGGTCCGTTCGGCGAGGCAGAAGTAGGGCTCGCCGGGCAGCGGGATCGACGGGCCCCACCAGGCGTCCTCCATCAGGGCCAGCGCCGCCCCGGCCCGCTGGCCCGCCAGGATCCCGTCGCCCGTGTTCTCCTTCGCCCCCACCGACCACTGGGTGCCGATCGGCTGCTGCTGGTACTGCGCCCGCATCGACGCGTTGTGCTCGAAGCCGCCCGAGCCGATGACCACCCCGCGCCGGGCCCGTACGGCGCCGCGTACACCCTCCTTCTCCACGACCACCCCGGTCACCGCACCGCCTTCCTGGACCAGGTCGACCAGGGGGCTGTTCAGCCACACCGGCACCCCCGCCCGCTGCAGCCCGGCGCGCAGCCCGGCCGCCAGGGCCTGGCCCATCGTCAGCGGCTTCTGCCCCAGCAGCGCCGCCTTCGTGCCGCGTGCCAGGCACTCGGTGGAGACGGCGAGGCCCTTGGCGTTCACGGCCGCCAGGTTCAGCCACTTGTAGTCCTGGCTGAAGACCACCATCCCGGCGGGGACCGGCATGTACGCCGGGTTCAGGCGGGCCAGTTCGGCGCCCAGGATGTTCCCGTCGATCTGGTCGGGCTCGATGGAGCGGCCGTTCGGCAGCCCGCCCGGCAGGTCGGGGTAGTAGTCGCTGTACCCCTCCATGAAGCGGAATCGGAGCGGGCTGTTGGCCATCACGAAGTCCAGCATCCGCGGCCCGTTGGCGAGGAAGGCGGCCTGCCGGTCCGCCGGCACCTCGGGCCCGACGACCGCGGAGAGGTACGCCGCCGCCTTCTGCGGGGTGTCCGGCACCCCCGCGCCCAGGATCACCGAGTTGTTGGGCAGCCAGATCCCGGCCCCCGAGCGCGCGGCGGACCCGCCGAAGGTGGGCGCCTTCTCCACCACCAGTACGCTCAGCCCGCGCTTGGCGGCCGTGAGCGCGGCGGTCATCCCGGAGGCCCCGGAACCGACCACGACGACGTCGTACTCGCCGAGCGGGGGCCCCTGTTGGGCGCCGGCGCCGGCGGCCCGCGCGGCGGCGGACGGCAGCACGGTGGCGGTGAGCACCCCGGCGCCCGTCCCGGCGAGGACGGTACGTCTGGAAGGGAGGCCGTCGGGGGACGTGCGTGAAGCGCTTGCGGACATGGGCAGGCTCCGGCGGTGTGGGGAGGAGGGAACGGCTCCAGCATGTCTGATGCTGAGTCAGAAAAGGTGTTCGGGGGATCATGTGATGTCAAGGCCTCCGGCGCCGCCGCCTCCCGTGCGCCGCCTCCAGTACGCCACCGTCACCGCGCCCAGCAGCGGGCCCCACAGCACCAGCGGGGTGTAACAGGCGTAGAACCACACCGCGCTCCAGCCGCCCGCCGTGCTGGGGAAGTCGTCGGGCAGCGGATCGCCCTGGACGGTGGTCCCGGCCACCTGGGTCACCGCCGCGAGGACGGTCCAGAGAGCGGTCAGCGCGAGGGCGCCGAGCGCGGCCGGGACGCCGGCGGCGGCAACCGGGATCCGTCGGCCGCCGAGGACCGGGATCCAGCGGGGGACCACCTCTCCCCACGCGGCTACGAGCCCGACGGCGGTGAAGGCCAGCAGCTCGGAGACGACCGAGAGGATGACGACGTACACGTCGAGCGGCAGCCAGTGGGGCAGCCGCCCGCTGTCCGCCGCGGAATGGTCGACGAAGAGGAGGCCCAGCCGCCAGATGCCGGACGGCAGGACGGTGAAGGGGATGGCGTACGCGGCGATCCGCGCCCAGCGCGGAACTCCTGCCACGGGGGTATGCGCGGCCTTCCAGGCGGCGCGCACGCGACCGCCCGACGGTCTCGTCCCGGCATGCACGGACATGGCTACCTCCGGAGTGGCGGGCATCGGTTGCCCGGCCTGATCCGAAGATCGCAGCCGCGCCGGCGGCGCGGATCGCCCGCCGGGCGGATCCGCTTCCGCCGTGCGGGGGAGGCGGGTCGGCCTCGCGGCGTACCCGCCCGCGTACCGGGTGCTCACCCGCCCGCGTACGCACTTGCGTACGAGCGAAGTCCCGCGGCGGTGGGGGCCACGGGACTTCGCGCAAGGGGGACGCGGGACGCGTCAGCGGGTGCCGACCGCCGCGCGGATCGCTCCGCGCGCCATCCCGGCGTCGTCGTGCAGACGGCGCAGCAGCAGCCGCTGCTCCTCTCCGGACGACAGGGCGCCGGCCACCAGGGGCTGGGCCGGAGCGGTCGCCAGCATCGAGCGCTGGACCGCCGTCTCCGACATCCGGATCTCCCGGGTCAGCACCAGCATCAAGTTGACCAGGAAGGCGTCCCGAGCCGCCGGACCGGCCGACTGCGCGAGCCGGCTGATCTGGCTGCGCGCCGCCGGGGCGTCGCCCAGCACCGTCCACAGGGTGGCCAGGTCGTAGCCCGGCAGGTACCAGCCCGCGTGCTCCCAGTCCAGGAGCACCGGCCCGGCCGGGGACAGCAGCAGGTTCGACAGGAGCGCGTCACCGTGGTTGAACTGCAGAGCCGTGCCCGACAGCTTCACACCGTGCAGCAGTTTCTGCAGGTCACCGAGGTCCCGGTCGGTCAGCAGGCCCAGCTCGTAGTCGCGGGAGATCCGCCGCGCGTAGTTCAGCGGGGTCCCGAACAGATCCGCCGGCGGACGCCACTGGTTGACCCGGCACACCGCACCCAGGGCCGCCCGTACGTCGACCCGCGGCGGGGCCTCCACGGGATGCCGCTGCAGCGCCGCGACCCGGCCCGCCATCCGTTCGACGATCAGTACGCAGTTCTCCGGGTCGGCGGCGATCAGCCGCGGCACCCGGACCGGCGGGCGGTGTCGGACGAACGCCCGATATGCTCCCATTTCGTGCCGGTACCGCTCACGCCACTCGGGCGAGTGGTCCAGTAAAACCTTCGCGACGGCGGTCATCCGTCCGGTGGTGCCCACCAGGAGGACCGACCGGCCGCTGCGCCGCAGCACCTGGACCGGCGCGAACTCCGGACAGATCCGCTGCACCGAGGCGAGCGCGGTGCGCAGTTGAGCCCCTTGCGGCCCCGAGAGGTCGATTCTTCCGCTGAGCGGCTGAGATCCGGCTCCCGGCATCCGCCGTGCTCGTACGGTGCCCTGCGCTGGAACGGCGGGACGGCCGGGTTCGAGATAGGGGCCGCCGCCCGCCTGGAGCGTGCGGTGCGGCCGGACCGGGGCGGACACGGAGGACGTTGCTGCGTACATGGCGTTACGGATCCCTTCGTGCGCCGACGATTTGCGTACGCCGCCCCGCCGGATCCCGTACTTCACCCTGGGGAGCTCCGCCGGTGAACCGGGGCGGGGAGGCGCATTCCAACCAGACACCCGGGCGTGGGTGGCGCATCATCGAGCGTGCCCTGGCGAAGCCTGGCGAATAGTCGCCGGGCATCTGACGGCGGGCTAATGTCAACTCAGCCGAGAACCTGGGGGCTTGACGTGAGCAAAGGTCCGAACACCCGCTTGAACGACCTGTTCGGCCTGGCCGGCTGGTCGAAAGGCGAACTCGCGAGGATGGTCAACCGGCAGGCGGCGGCCATGGGCCACCCCCAGCTGGCCACCGACACCTCGCGGGTACGGCGCTGGATCGACATGGGGGAGTCCCCGCGCGAACCGGTGCCCACGGTACTGGCAGCACTGTTCACCGAGCGGCTCGGTCGTGTCGTGACCATCGAGGACCTCGGGTTCGTACGGCAGCGGCGCACCAGCAGAAGGCAGCCGGACGGGGCTCAGGAGAACCCCGACGGAATGCCCTGGGCGCCCGAACGCACAGCCGCGGTCCTCACCGAATTCACGGGAATGGACCTCATGCTCAACCGTCGCGGTCTGATGGGCGCGGGCGCCGTGCTCACCGCCGGCTCCGCCCTTACCAACGCCATGCACGACTGGCTCCACACCGACCCCGCCCTCGCCAAGGAGAGGCAGCGCTTCGGGGGCTCCTTCCAGGCCGACCCCGCGGGCTACGACCGCTACGAGGCCGCGCCCATCGGCTCCCAGGAGATCGAGGCGCTGGAACGCTCCGTCGAGGTGTTCCGAGCCTGGGACGCCTCCAGAGGAGGTGGCCTCCAGCGCAAGGCGGTCGTCGGCCAGCTCAACGAGGTGGGCGGGATGCTCGCCTACCACCACCCCGACCACCTCCAGCGGCGGCTGTGGGGGGTGGCGGCCAACCTCGCCGTGCTCGCCGGCTGGATGTCCCACGACGTGGGCCTCGAACCCACGGCGCAGAAGTACTTCGTCATCGCCGCGCACGCCGCGCGCGAGGGCGGCGACCGGCCGCGCGCCGGCGAGGCGCTGTCCCGGGCCGCCCGCCAGATGGTCCACCTCGGCAAGCCGAACGAGGCCCTCGACCTGATGAAGCTGGCCCAGTCGGGCTCCGGCGAGCAGACCCTGCCGCGCACCCGCGCCATGCTGCACACCATCGAGGCCTGGGCGCAGGCCGCCATGGGCAAGGGCCAGGCCATGCGCCGCACCCTGGGCGAGGCGGAGGAGCTGTTCGTCTCCGACAAGAGCGACGTACCGGCGCCGAGCTGGATGCAGCACTTCGACGAGGCGGACCTGCACGGCATGCAGGCGCTGGCGTACCGTACGCTCGCCGACCACGATGCCACGGCCGCGCCGATCGCCGCCCGCCACGCCAAGGAAGCCCTGCGGCTGCGCGGCGACGGCTACCAGCGCTCGCAGATCTTCGACTACATCTCGATGGCCTCGGCCTGCTTCATCGCCGACGATCCCGAACAGGCCGACCGCTACGCCCGGCTGGCCCTCGTGTCGATCAACGAGACCTCCTCGCACCGGACATGGGACCGGCTGCGCGAGATGTACCGGCTCACCGGCCAGTACGCGGGGTACGCGCGCATCGAGGACCTGCGCGAGGAGATCGAGCTGGCCCTGCCCGACATCCCGGCACCGCGCGGCCCGCGCGGTACGGAGGTGTAGTGGCCGAAGGCGGAAGGAGACGAGAGAGGCCGCGCCTTCCGGCGCGGCCCTGAACCCTTGACGCTGTTCCCCGCTCAGGAGCCGACCCGGGCCACCAGCACGCAGGCGTCGTCCTCGCGCTCGCTCTCGCCGAACTCTTCGATCACCATCCGCACACAGTCCTGTGCCGACCTCGCCGCCGAGAACCGGGGCGCGAGCGCCAGCAGCCGCTCGGCTCCGTCGGCCCGGCTGAACTCGATGCTGCGCGGCGTCAGCCCGTCCGTGTGCAGGACGAGTACGTCGCCGACCTCCAGTCGCTCCTCGGCCTGCCCGTACGAGGCTCCGGAGGTGGCGCCCAGGAGGACGCCCTCCGGCGGTGCCAGGGAGCGGCCGGAGCCGTGGCGGAAGAGGAGGGGGGCCGGGTGTCCGGCCTGCGCCCAGCAGAGCACGCGGCGCGCGGGGTCGTACCGGCAGCACACGGCCGAGCCGAGCGCGGGCTGTACGGAGGTCTCCAGGAGCTGGTTCAGCCAGCCCATCAGGGGGCCGGGCTCGATGCCGGCCATGGCCATGCCGCGCAGGGCGCCGAGCATCATCGCCATCCCGGAGGTGGCGGTGACCCCGTGCCCGGTCAGGTCGCCGACGGTCAGCATCGAGCGCCCGTCGGGGAGTTCGAGGGCGTCGTACCAGTCGCCGCCGATCAGTGCGCGGGTCGCCGACGGCAGGTAGTGCGCGGCCACGTCGAGCGAGCCCGAGCTGCTGTACGGGAACCGCAGGGAGCCGCGCCACGGGGGGAGCACGGCTTCCTGCAGCTCGACCGCCAGCCGGTGCTCGGTCTGCGCGATCTCCCGCTGGCGCTGCAGCGAGTCCCGTGACTCGCGCACCGCCCGCTGGCTCCTGCGCAGTTCACTCACATCCCGGAGCACGGCCCACATGGATGCCGTGCAGCCGTCGGAGTCGAGTACCGGTTCGGCTCTCATGTGCAAGGTCCGGACTCTGCCGTCGGCCCGGACGATGCGGAACTCGCCGTCGATCGGCTTGCCGTCCACAAGGCAGGCGGTGACCCACGCGGTGAGCAGCGGCTGGTCCTCGGAGAAGAGGGTGGAGCCCAGTTCATCGAGCGGGAGTGCGCCCGACTCGGGGGACCGGCCGAAGATCTGGAACAGCTCGTCGGTCCAACTGACCTCGTCCGTCAGCAGGTTCCACTCGGCACTGCCGACGCGCGTCTGCGCCTCGGGCCCGGCTTCGGGGGCCGCCGACGGGAGTTCGACGGTCTCGGGCGCGGGCGGCAGGCCCTCTTTGAGCTGACCCAGGTGCTCGCGAAGGTCGTCGAGGTGGTGGACGGCGAGATCGCACAGCGCGCGCTGCCAGCGGCCCTGGGCGTCGTCGTCGTCGACGACGGTGTCGCGGCGGACCGCGTCCACGTCACCCCGAAGGCGCCGGGTCTGCGAGATCAGTGCGTCCACCGACCCCGGCTCGGGTGGTTGCGCGGGACGGTCCGCGAACAAGTGGGACGGCATGAGAACTCCGATACAGGCGCGGCACGGCCAAGTCTGGAGGAAGAACCGGTTACGACTGTGGCACAGGCCGCGACGGCCTGTAAGGAGTTTGGCAACATCCGTTAAGGACTTGCATGTGGCATATGCCAAGGGCCTCCCGGCATCTCTTCATCTGTACGAATACTTCCGGCCACCCCTGTACGGGCGGCCCTAGACGGAGATCGGCACCGGGTGGATCTCCGCGGCCGGGTGTCCGGTCGCCTGGTGGATGCGCTGCACCGCGTCGGCCGAGGGAGCCTCGGAGAGGCAGTAGACCGTTCCCGACTCGGGGTCGGCCCAGGCCTGCTTGAAGTGCACGCCTTCGCGCGCCTCGATCTCCAGGTCCGCCCGGTGGGCTGCCATCAGCTGGTCGGCGGTGATGCCTTTCATACCGGTGTGCACGTCCATGAAGGTCGCCATGGCCGCACACCTCCTCACTGTCTCGGTGGGTACGCGGGTCTGCTCTTCTCATCGTCCACCTGTGGCCTGAATCCTGCTGCTCCGCGGCGGTTCGTCGCGTGTACGCGCGAGGTGTGCGAGTGCGCCGGGCCGTGGAGCACCCGTCACACCTCCGGTGCGGTACCCCTCGAACGAAGGACCCCGCTCCGCGCCACCGCTTCCCACCCCGCGCGCCCATCGCTACCCTACGTGTCGGTAACGAGCAGGGGGAGGTCCGCACGCGGGCCCGTGCAGGGTGGGGACACAGCATCATGACCGGGCAGAGCCGCCGCACCTTCCTCACGTACCTCGTCGCGGCGCCGACGCTGGCCCTCGTCACCCGGGCCGGGGCCGACGCCCTCGCCCCGCAGCCCGCCCACGCCGTGGTGCCGAGCCTGCCCGCCATCGCCGACGTCATCGACCTCGGAGACCTGTTCATCCTGGCGGGCGCGCCCACCTCCGCCCTGCTGGCGCTCGCCGTCGAGGCGGACGGGACCATCCGCTTCCGGCTGCCGCGCGAGGAGGTGGGCCAGGGCCTCACCACCGCCGTGGCCATGCTGGTCGCGGAGGAACTCGACGCGCCGCTGGCCGCCGTACGCGTGGAACTGGACGACGCGCGGCCCGAGCTGGTCTTCAACCAGCTCACCGGCTCCTCCAACTCCATCCGCTCCCTCTACGGACCGGTCCGGCAGTGCGCCGCCACCGCCCGGGCCCGCCTCGTCGCGGCCGCCGCCCGCCGCTGGGGCCTCTCCGCGGCCACGCTGACCACCGCGAACGGAGCGGTCCGCGCCCCCGACGGCCGCACCGCCGACTACGGCTCCCTCGCCACGGCCGCCGCCGACCCGGACCTGATCGTCCTCGGCGCCACCCCGAAGAAGACCGCGAAGCACACCCTCGTGGGGCGGCCGACCAGCCGGGTCGACGCCCGCGCCATGGTCACCGGAGCCCAGCGGTACACCCTCGACCTCGACGTGCCCGGCGCCAAGCCCTGTGTGGTGCGCCGCCCGCCCACCCTCGGCGGCAGCGTGAAGTCGGTCGCCAACACCGCTGCGGTCCAGGCCATGCCCGGGGTCCTGCACGTTTTGACCGTACCGACCGGGGTCGCCGTCGTCGCCGAGACCTTCGGTCAGGCCCTGAACGCCAAGGCCGCCCTCCAGGTCACCTGGGGCCCCGGCCCGGCCGACGCGCTGTCCGACGCGCAGATCCGTACGAAGCTGCGCGCCGCGACCCCGCCGCTGCTGGTGCCGCCGCTGCTGACCCCGTACGTGGACGCCGAGTTCGACTTCGCGTTCGTCAGCCACGCGCCGATGGAGACCAACTGCGCCGTCGCCGACGTGACGGAGGACCGCGCCGAGATCTGGTCCGGGCTCAAGTCCCCCATCGTGGCCCGCGAGACCATCGCCGCCGACCTCGGCCTGCCCCTGGACAAGGTGAAGGTGCACGTGGTCCAAGCCGGCGGATCCTTCGGCCGGCGGCTCTTCTTCGACGCGGCCCTGGAGGCCGCCCGGATCTCCAAGGCCTGCCGCCGCCCGGTCAAGCTGATGTGGACCCGCGTGGACGACACCCGGCACGGCCGGATGCGCCCCGCCACCCACCACAAGATCCGGGCCACCCACCTGCTGGGCGAGGTGCTCAGCTTCGAGCACCGGGTCGCCGCCGCCGAGACCGACTTCCGGCACGGGCTCGGTGAGATCATCACCGCCACGGCCGCGAACCTGCCGCTCGGCATCGGCAACGCGACACTGGCCCAGACCCTCTTCCTCACCACGGTGAAGTCCCCGTACCACTTCGGGCTCACCACGCAGGCCCTCACCGAGGTGCCGACCGGCATCCCCACCGGCTCCTGGCGCTCGGTCTACTCCGCCAACACCCGCGGGGCCGAGGAGATCGTGGTCGACGAACTGGCCGCGGCGACCGGCAAGGACCCGTACCGCTTCCGCCGCACCTTCCTGAAGACCGACGCCCAGCGCGCCGTGCTCGACAAGGCGGCGACGGAAGGACAGTGGGGGCGGCCGATGCCCGCGGGATGCGCGCAGGGCATCGCCTTCCACGAGGAGTACAAGTCCCGCACCGCCTGCCTCGTCGAGATCGACACCCGCGACCCGGAGCACGTCCGCGTCACCAAGGCGGTCATCGCCGTGGACGTGGGCCTGCCCGTCAACCCGCGCGGCCTGGAGGCCCAGATGATCGGCGGCCTCACCGACGCCATCTCCACCACCCTGCGCGCCGGCCTGCACCTGGACAAGGGGCTTCCGCTGGAGGGCAGTTACAGCCAGTTCCACTGGGCGAAGCAGCGCGACACCCCGCGCGACGTACAGGTTCACGTACTCCCGGCCACCGGGGAGGAGCCGGGCGGCGCGGGCGAGCTGGGGGTCCCCGCGGCGGTCGGCGCGATCGCCAACGCCTGGGCGCGGGCGACCGGTTCCAAGCCGCGCAGCTTCCCCCTCGACTTCGACGTCGACTTCACCCCCTACCCCCGATAAGCCCCCCCGCAGGCCCCCAGCCCCCACAGCCCCGGACCAGGAGTACGCCGTGCCCTCCCACACCTTCACCGTCAACGGGCGGAGCGTCACCGTGGACGCGCCCGACGACCTGCCCCTGCTGTGGGTCCTCCGCGACATGCTCGGGGTCAACGGTCCCAAGTACGGCTGCGGCGTGGACGTCTGCAAGGCCTGCACCAGTCATCTCGACGGCACCGACATCCGGCCGTGCGTGGTGCCCGTCTCCGCCTGCGCGGGGAAGTCGGTGACCACCATCGAGGGGCTGGCGAACGGGGACGAGCTGCACCCGGTGCAGGAGGCCTGGCTCGAACAGGACGTCGCCCAGTGCGGCTTCTGCCAGCCCGGCCAGATCATGGCGGCCGTCGCACTGCTCAAGCGGACCGGCGAGCCGACGGACGAGGACATAGACGCCATCGCCAACATCTGCCGGTGCGGCACGTACTTCCGCATCCGGGAGGCCATCCGCAGTGCGGCCGCCAGGATGTGAGCGGCGGCGGACCCCGGTGCTTCCCCCGTACCGGGCGCATCGCGCCCCCGCCGGGATCCGGCCGCTCGTCCCTCAGCCTATGCGGGTGGAGAGCCGTCCGCAGGGTGCGCTGCGCCCAGTGACGGGCCGAGACGGGTATCACTGCGCACAGTGTGCGGCGGATGGTTGAATGCGGCCGTGCCTCGGTCCGACGACATCCTCAAGGTCCACAGGCTCGCCCACACCGGAGGCTCGGCCGCGCTGCTGGGGTGGCTGGCCGCCCGCCTGGGCGGGTGGGCCGGTGTGGTGGACGCCGACGAGCAGGGGCGGGGTCCCGAGTCCGCCGTGCGGGGCGCCGCCGAGATGAGCGCCCGCGGCGTACGGTCGGCCGTCCTGCACCACGGCGGCTCCGCCACGCTGCTGTTCGCGCTGGACGACGGGCGTGCGCTGGCCGCCGTACTGGAACTGCCGCACCACCCCGGCGCGGCCTCGCTGCTCGCGGACGCCGCCGTACCGCTGGCCCTCGTACTGCGCGCCGAGGAGGCCGCGCGGCGGGAGGAGCGGGCCCAGCTCGCCGAGTCCCGGGCCCGGGAGGCGGTGCTGCACCTGCTGATGAACGGCCGGCTCTCCATCGCCCACCAGATCGCCGAGACGCTGGGGTCCTCGCTGCCCGAGCCGATGCGCATGTACGTCGTGGAATGCCGGACCGGCCGCCGGGGTGAAGTGGCCCGGCGGTGCGAGGAGCTGACGGGCGGCCGGGCCTGGATCGTGCGCTGCCCGGCTTACGTCCGCCACCTCATCGTCCTCGTCCCGGCGGACCTGGCCCCGGCCTCGGCCGACCACGACCCCCTGGCCTGGGCGCTGGTGGAGGTGGCCCCGGACTGCGCGGTCGGGATCAGCGGGGAACTGGGCCTGCGCGAGGCCCCGGCCGCATACACCCAGGCCTTCCACGCCCTGGCCGTCGCCCGCGGCCGGAGCGAAGGGCACGCCCGCTTCGGGCCGGGCCCCGAACTGGCGCTCGCCGCGCACGGAGCGGGGGCCGGCTGGGCCGAGGCGCTGCTGGCTCCCCTGCACGCGCACGAGCCCCGGCGCCCCCAGGACCCCGGGGCGCAGGAGCTGCGGGCCACCGCTCACGCCTGGCTGAACTTCACCTCGCACGCGACCCGGCTGCTGAAGATCCATCGCAACACCCTCGCCGCAAGGCTCCGCCTGGTCGAGGCGCTGCTCGGCCTGGACCTCGCACGTCTCGCGGACCAGGCGGCGCTGTCGCTGGCACTGCGGCTGACCCCGGACGGTCCGCCGGGCGGGGGGCGGGGCGCGGGCGCGGCGCTCGCCCCGGACCTCGACGAGGTGCTGCGCGATCCGCGCCTGACCGCGTGGGCCCGTTCCCATCTGGGCCCGCTGACCGGACCGGACGCTCCGCCCGGCGCCCGCGAGACCGTCCGCGTCTGGCTGGCGCACGACGCCCAACTCGTCCCGGCCGCCGGGGCGCTGGGCATCTCCGTGCCGGGTGCCCGCAAGCGGCTGTCCCGCGTGGAGGCACTCCTGGAACGCTCCCTCCTCCAGTCCCCGAGCGCCCGCCACGACCTGTGGCTGGCGCACCGGGCGGAGGAGCTCGCCGGGTGACACAGGCGGCAAAAGGGAAGACCGGCGCAAAACGTCGACGATCATTCCTCCATGAGGCGCATCAATGCGAAACGCGTACTGGTCGGTGAACCCCTCGACACCGCGCGCCTGGGGGAAACCCTGCTGCCCAAACGGCTCGCCCTGCCCATCTTCTGCAGCGACCCGCTCTCCTCGGTGGCGTACGCCACCGAGGAGATCCTGCTGATCCTCGCCCTCGGCGGCGTCGCGCTGCTCCACCTCACGTGGTACGCGGCCGCCGCCATCGTCTTCCTCCTCGTAGTGGTCGTCGCCTCCTACCGGCAGACCTGCCACGCCTACCCCGGAGGCGGCGGCGCCTACATCGTCAGCTCCGAGAACCTCGGCCAGACCGCGGCCCTGACCGCCGCCAGCGCCCTGCTCGTCGACTACGTGATGACCGTCGCGGTCTCCGTGGTCTCGGGCGTCGACGCCATCACCTCGGCCATCCCGGCGCTGAGCGGCCACGCGGTCGCCCTGTCGGTGGCGTTCGTGGTGCTGCTGACCCTGATGAACCTGCGCGGTGTGCGCGAATCGGGGCGCGTCTTCGCCATCCCCACCTACGGCTTCGTGCTCGTCATCTACCTCATGTTCGCCTGGGCCGCCGTCCGCATGGCGACCGGCGACACCATCCGCGCGGAGTCCGCCCACCTGCCGATCACCGCGGCCGGCACCTACACCGGGATCGCAGTCGTGTTCCTCGCGATGCGTGCCTTCGCCTCCGGCTGCACCGCCCTGACCGGCGTCGAGGCGATCAGCAACGGCGTCCCCGCCTTCCGGAAGCCCAAGGCCGGCAACGCGGCGACCACCCTCGCCGCGATGGGCGTGCTCTCGGTGACCATGTTCATGGGCATCACCGTGCTCGCCATGACGTACCAGGTGCACGTCGCGGCCGACCCCACCGAGCTGGGCCTGCCCCCCGGCACCCCGACCTCCACCGCCCTCGCCCAGATCGGCCGGGCCACCTTCGGCGACTGGCACTTCCTCTTCTACCTGCTCCAGGCCGTCACCGCGGGCGTACTGATCCTCGCCGCGAACACCGCCTTCAACGGCTTCCCTATGCTCGCCTCGATCCTGGCCAGGGACCGGTACGCGCCGCGCCAGCTCTTCAACCGCGGCGACCGGCTCGTCTACTCCAACGGCGTGGTGCTCCTCGCGCTCACCGCCATCGCGCTGATCGTCGCCTTCGACGCCGAACTGACCCGCCTCATCCAGCTCTACATCATCGGCGTCTTCGTCTCCTTCACCCTCTCCCAGGCGGGCATGGTCCGGCACTGGCGCGGAGAACTCGCCTCGCCCGCCACCGCGCGCGAGGAGCGGGTGCACATCCACCGCCGGCTCGCCATCAACGCGGTCGGCGCCTCCTTGACCGCCCTGGTCCTTGTCATCGTCCTGATCACCAAGTTCACGCACGGCGCCTGGCTGGTCGTCATCGCCATGCCGCTGCTCTTCCTCGGCATGAAGGGCGTACGCCGCCACTACGACCAGGTCGCCCGCGAAGTCGCCGTCGCCCCCGGCGCGAAGCCGCGCAAGCCCGCCCGCCACCACGTACTGGTCCTGGTCGCCTCCGTGCAGGCCCCGACCCTGAAGGCGCTCGGCTACGCCCAGGGCCTGCGCCCCGACACGCTGACGGCGGTCACGGTCGCGGCGGACGAGGAGGAGGCGGCCCGGCTCCGCGCGGCGTGGGCCGAGCACGCCCCGGGCCTCCCGCTGAAGATCCTCCACTCGCCGTACCGCGAGGTGGTCCGCCCGATCCTGGCCCACGTCGTGGAGCTGGTGGCGGACAGCCCGGCCGACATGCTGTCCGTGGTGATCCCGGAGTACGTGGTCGGCCACTGGTGGGAGCAGCCCCTGCACAACCAGAACGCGCTGCGGCTGAAGGCGCGGCTGCTGTTCACCTCGGGGGTCGCGGTGATCGACGTGCCGTACCTGCTGCGGTCGGCGAAGACCGAGGACGCCCCGCTCGCCCCGGTCGCCCCGGTCACGCCGAAGTGACCGGTACTCCGCGGGCGGGCTACCGTCGCCGTCGTGGCGGAACTCATAGGTGTGATCGAGCGGTTGTGGCGGTACCCGGTCAAGTCGACCGGTGGCGAACGGCTGCGCAGCGCGGAGGTCGACCGGCGGGGCCTGGTGGGCGACAGGCTGTACGCGGTACGGGACGCGGACGGCAAGTTCGGCTCGGGCAAGAACACCCGCCGCTTCCGGCGCATGGACGGGCTGCTGCACCTGAGCTCCCGCTATCCGGAAGGCGACCGGAGGCCGCAGCCGCCGCGGGAACGGCAGCAGCCGCGGCAACCGGAACTGATCGACCCGCATGGACGCACGGTGGCCGATCCCACGGCCTACCTCCGCGCGTACCTCGGCCGCGACGATGTGGAGCTGGTCCGCGAAGGCGGGATCTCACACTTCGACCAGCTGCCGCTCAGCGTCCTGACCACGGCCACCCTCGACTGGATTCGCCAGGAGGTACCGGACGTACCGATCGACGAACGCCGCTTCCGGCCGAACGTCCTCCTGCGCACCCCACCCGGTACCCCGCCGTTCGTCGAGGACGAGTGGATCGGACGCGGGGCCCGCACGGGGGACGCCCTTCGCATCGAGTTCCTGCGCTCCAGCGAGCGGTGTGTGATGACCAACCAGGCCCAGCGGGACCTTCCGTACTCGTCACGGATCCTGAAGGCCATCGCCGCGGCCCACGACAACCGGCTCGACGTGCTCGCCGGCGTCATCGCACCGGGCACCGCCCGCGTAGGGGATCCCGTACTGCTGGCCTAGCCCCTCACCGCCGGCCCAGCCCCTCACCGCCGGCCCAGCCCCTCACTTCGGGTCCACGCGGCCACGAGGTGCCTGTGGTGCCGGGGTCCGCTGGACCACCGCCGCGTGGGCGAGCGCCAGCTCCACCAGCTGCCGCGGGTCCGACAGGGAGCGCCCCGTCAGCTGCTCCACGCGGCGCAGCCGGTTGGACACGGTGTTGCGGTGGCAGTACAGCCGCTGCGCGGCGAACGTCGTCGAGCCCCGACAGGCCAGCCAGGTGCCCAGGGTGGTCAGCAGCAGCCGGCGGTCCTCCGCGGGCAGGGCCAGCACCGGTCCCAGTACCACCTGCCGCAGCCGCCCGGCGAGTTCGGCCTGGCCCGCGACCAGCGCCCCCGGCAGTCCTTCGTCCAGCAGGGCGGTGCGCGGGCCGCCGGACTCCGGGGCGGTACGCAGCGCGAGGGCGGCCAGCCGGTACGCCCGGGCGAGTTCGGCCGGAACCTCCACGACCGGGCTGACCCCGGCCCGGACCCCGAGCGGCGCGAGCAGTTCCCGTACGGACTCCAGCGGATGGTGGCCCAGCTCCACCAGGCCGGTCTCCGCCTCGGCACGGATCCGCCACAGCACGCGCAGGTCGCCGGCCCCCGCTCCGGGCCTTTCCATCGCCCGGGCGGCACCGTCCGCGGCCACCACGACCACCGCGAAGCGGCCGCGCTCCGGCAGCCCCAGCTGCGCCGCGGCCTCCGGGGCGGCGGGACCCGCGGGGGCGGCCGCGCCGTCGAGCAGGGAGTCGAGCAGAGCCGCGCGGCGCTCCCGGTCACGGTCGGTGCGGGCGGCCTCCGTACGCCGGTAGGACTCGGACGCGGCGTCCGTCATCTGGTCCAGTACGTCCCACAGCGCGGTCGCGCCCGGCAGCAGGCGGGGCAGCGCCGCCCGGTCGTGCGAGGCCACGGCCTCGGAGAGGGCCGCCCAGAGCAGCCGCCCGCCGCTGCGGTAGGTGCGCAGCAGCGGGGTGAGCGGCAGCCCCAGCTCCGCCCGGAGCGTGCCGGCGGCCCGGGCGTCGGCGAGCTCCACCGGCAGGCCGCGGGAGCTGCGGACCAGGCCCTCGACGGCCTGGCGGAGGTTGTGGTGGATCCGCTCGCGCAGCTCGGCCCGGCCGAGCGGGGCGGCGTACGCGGGATCCTCGGTCAGCGTCCGGTCGGCGAGCCGGTCCGCCGCCAGGGCGAGCCGGCGCGCCAGGTCCTCGCGTATCTCCTCGATGATCCGCTCCATGACGCGCAGCCTGACACGGGGGAGGGGGTGGTGGGGAGGGCCCGGACCAGCCGCATCCGCATGCGTGTACGCATCCGCTACCGTGAGCGGAGCACTGCGCTTGCAGTGCTCACCGGTCTCCGGGACTGCTCGCCACGACCCGTACCCGCCGTACCGCCCGCCGCTCACGACCCGCCGCCCACGGCCACCGACGACCCCGAGGACCGCTCATGCGCCAGAATCCGCAGCGCCGCGCCGCACTGCTCGACGCCGCCATCGAAGTCCTGGCACGCGAGGGTTCCCGCGGCCTGACGCTGCGCGCGGTGGACGCCGAGGCGGGCGTGCCGACGGGTACCGCCTCGAACTACTTCGCCAACCGGGCCCAGCTGCTCGTGCAGATCCTCCACCGCACCCGGGAGCGGCTGGTCCCGGACCCCGCCGACCTGGCCGGCCCGCTGGACACCAAGGTCCTGCTCGGCCAGCTCCTGGGCCGGATGCGGCGCGAGCGCAGCGTGCACATCGCGATGCTGGAGCTGCGGCTGGAGGGCACCCGGCGCCCCGAACTCCAGGCGGAGCTGGCAGGGTTCCAGCGCGCCGAGCTGGAGGCGAACGTCAGCTGGCACCTGGAGGCGGGCCTGCCGGGGGACCGGCAGGGGGTGGTGCTGCTCTACCTCGCGATGCTGGGTCTGATCGTGGACGACCTGACCGTGCCGACGCTGCTGGAGTCCTACCCGGTGGAGACGCTCATCGAGGAGATGGCCGAGCGCCTCCTCCCGGAGCGGCCCGCGGGCTGACCGGCCGACTCGGCGCTCACCTCGTCCTCCCGGGATCCGTCGCAGAGGACCTGCGCCGGATACGGGCCGTCCGCGGCCGCGCACCGGCCGCAGGCGGGTGGGTCGGCGGGTGACCGGAACGTCACGGCGTTCACGAACCCTTCCTGCTGGTTCGGCGCGGGGGACGGCTCCACCACCACGCTGTACAACCCGGCGGTGCCGAAGGAACGCGTTGACGCTCCACCGGGCGGACGCGGACGCGAGCCCCAGCAGCAGGGCCCCGAATCGGCTGCGCAAGGCCCCGCAGGACGGTCGCGATCCGGCCGGATTCCGGGTCCGGCGCGCCAGGGTCCACGTTCCAGTCGAAGGCCTCGCACCATTCGACGTACCGTTCGGCACGGGGTACCGCGGTCCCGCGCTGCGGGCACTCCCGGGCAGGCGGCGCCGCCGACCCGACGCCGATCTGCGCCCGCGCGGCCGGGCCGGGGTGCGGTGATCTTATGCTCAGGTTTACGCGAGTCAGCTGGTTTTGCGGCTGGTGAGGGACTTTGATGGGTTTGCCAGGCCTCGCACCGGAGCAGGGGGACCACCCATGGGCACCGCGCAACACAGCCAGAAGGACAGCACACCCACCCTGATCGGTTCCGTGCAGCGCGCGCTGCGCCTGCTGGAAGCGATGTACGCGGAAGGCGGGGTGACGGCCAAGCGGCTCGCCCGGCTCACCGGCATCCCGCTGCCCACCGTCTACCACTTGCTGCGCACCCTGAGCCATGAGGGCTATGTGCAGCGCGAGGGCGGCTCGTTCCGGCTCGCTGACGATCTTCCGCTCGCTTCGTGATCAAAAGTGGACGGGTTCCGGCCAAGCTCTCGCGCCCTTCCGTGCATGTTCCAGCGGAAAATGCCAGAACGCCCTTTCGCAGTGTGGAAGTTGAGTAAGTTCCCTCCTGTCGCGCCGTACGACCGTGCACTCCGCACGTCCGGCCGGGAGGGGAGCCCGCGTGCCCGGGATCGACGAATGCCTGCTCGAAGCCATGGCCCTGCCTGGTGCGCGGGGGGCCGCGCTGGTCGACTGGAGCAGCGGACTGGCCCTCGGCACCGCCGGGGACTCGCCCGTGGGCGATCATGAGACCACCGCCGCCGAGACCGCCGAGCTGGCCCGGGCGGCCGCCGAGTACGAGTCCTTCGCCCCGGCGGAGGCCGAGCGGATACCCGGTGACGGGTCCGGCATACCGCCCGCCGGCCCGCCCGTCGGCCCACCTGTCGAGGACGTGATCGTCACCACCCGCACCGGCTACCACGTGCTGCGCTTCGTCGAGACCAGCTTCGACAGCAGCGTCTTCCTGCACCTGTGGCTCGATCGTGCCGACGGCAATCTCGCCCTGGCCCGCCACAGGCTCCGCGCCCTCGCCGAGGGGCTGGTGCTCAGATGACCACCCCGGTCACCACCGCCGGCGTCGCCGTCTCCCCCCTCCTCACCCGGCTCGCCGCCGAACGCGCCACCGGCGCGTTGTTACGTGACCGGGGCACCCTCTTCCTGGAGAACGGCCGCATAGTGCACGCCGAGAGCCCGGCCACTCCCGGCCTCGACGTACTGCTCACCACCGGCGGCGGCCTCGCCCCAGAGCGCTGGCGCGAGGCCGTGGACCGGGCCGGTGCCCGCCGCCAGGTCGCCCGCTTCCTCGTGGACAGCGGCGGCCTCGCCGGCGGAGAGCTGGAGATCTGCCACCTCGCCGCCATCTTCGACGCCGCCTTCTTCGCGCTCTCCCCGGGCAGCGGCCCCTCCCGCTTCCGCCGCGGAGCCACCCACTGGATCGGCTCGGTCCGCTCCGTCCCGGCCGCCGCCGTGGAGCGCGAGACCCGCCGCCGCCGGGAACTGCTCGACGCGGTCTGGCCGTACCCGCTGCTGGACACCTCCCCGGTCGTGCCGAGACAGGCCCTCCCCGGCCAGACCATCACAGCCCGGCAGCGGATGCTGCTGCACCAGGCGGACGGCGCGCGCACCCCGGCGGACCTCGCGTGGGTACTCGGCCGGCCCGCCTTCCACACTCTGCTCGACGTACGGCGCCTCGCGGCGGCCGGACTGGTCGAGACCCCGCACGCACCGGCCCCGCCGCCGGTCGTGGACCCCCTGCCCGACTGGATGACCCAGGCCCAACCCCCGGACGTGGCGCTGCTCCGCCGGTTACGCGACGCACTGGAGGCAAGCCTGTGAGGCTCCCGCTGCGACCGGCCCTGCGCGCCGACCGCTCCGAGCGGAGGCAGCCCGAAAGGAGAAAGGCCGACATGAGCACGGTGCCTCCCGAGGCGGAGGCCGAGATACTCGCCGAGCTCCGCAGGCTGCGGGCCCGCGTGCCCCAGCTCACCGGCGCCCTCGCCGCGAGCGCCGACGGCCTCGTACTCGCCCAGGACAGCGCAGCTGCCGAGGCCGAGACCGTCGCGGCACTGACCGCGGCCGCCCTCGGTGTCGCCCAGCGCCTGAGCGACAGCACCGGCCAGGGCGGATTCCGCGAGCTGCTCGTGCGCGGTGAGCACGGCTACGTGGCCACCTATGCGGCGGGCGAGGCGGCCGTCCTCACCCTGACCGCGGAGCCGCGCGTCAACGTCGGCCGGCTCCACCTGGAGGCCCGGCGCTCCAGCCTGCGCGTGGGCGAGCTCATCGACCGCACCCTCGGGCGGCGGGGCACCGGCGTTCCGCCCCTTCCGCCGCTGCCGCCCGCTCCGCCCACCTGACGCCCCGTAGGGCGACACCAGACTGCACCGCAACCAGAACAGCCACAGCGAACACGAAAGAGGAACCACTCATGGCAAATGTCGAGACCTGCCTCAAGGAATGCACCACGACCATCGACGGCGCACTCGGCGCCGCCCTGGTCGACTACGGCAGCGGCATGGCCCTCGGGACCATCGGCGGTGGCAAGGACCTCGACCTCGCGGTGGCCGCCGCGGGCAATACGGACGTGGTCCGCGCCAAGGTCCGCACGATGGAGATGCTCGGCCTCAAGGACGAGATCGAGGACATCCTCATCACGCTGGGCGGCCAGTACCACCTGATCCGCCTGCTGAAGGGCCGGGGCACCTCGGGCTTCTTCCTCTACCTCGCCCTCGACAGGGGCCGGGCCAACCTCGCCATGGCCCGCCACCAGCTGAAGAGGATCGAGGCCGAGCTGGAAATCTGAGCCAGACCGCGTCGTCGAGGTGGCGGGCGGCTTAAATCTTTGCCGTCCGCCCCGGCGATCAACTGTGGTATGCCCGATAAGGGAGGAGATCGCGATTCTGCCACCTAGTAGGATGCTGTGAGTAGCTGATCATCGATAAAGCACCAAACGCTGGAGAACCCGCCACCCATGCCCCCGCGCCTGAGCATCGTCGTCCCCGTCTACAACGTCGAGCTCTACCTCGACGAGTGCCTGGAATCCATCGCCGCTCAGACCTTCGGCGACTTCGAGGCCATCCTCGTGGATGACGGGTCCACGGACACCAGCGCCGTCATCGCCAAGGCCTTCGCCGCGCGGGACAAGCGCTTCCGGGTCGTGATGCAGGAGAACGCCGGCCTCGGCGCCGCTCGCAACGTCGGTGCCCGGCACGCCCACAAGGACAGCGAGTACCTGGCCTTCGTCGACAGTGACGACACCATGCCGGACTACGCCTACCAGCGGCTGATCGAGGCCCTCGACGAGACGGGCTCGGACTTCGCCGGCGGCAACGTGAAGCGCTTCCGCTCCGTCGGCATGTCGCAGTCCTGGGGCCACCGGGCGGCCTTCGCCAAGACCCAGCTCAAGACCCACATCTCCAAGTTCCCGGCGCTGGTCACCGACCGCACCGCGTGGAACAAGGTCTACCGGCGCACCTTCTGGGACGAGCACGGCTTCCAGTACCCGGAGGGCATCCTCTACGAGGACGCCCCGGTCAGCATCCCCGCGCACTACTTCGCCTCCAGCGTCGACATCCTCAGCGACTGCGTCTACCACTGGCGCGTCCGCGAGACCGGCGAGCGCTCCATCACCCAGCGCTCCACCGACCCGGTCTCGCTCATCGACCGCGTGACGTCCGTCCGCCTGGTCCGCGAGTCTCTCAAGGCCAAGCAGGGCGCCAAGTACACCCGCTACCTGCGCGACTACGACTACAACGTACTGAGCGAGGAACTCCCGCTCATCTACAAGTACGTCGGTGAAGGCGGCGCCGACTTCCGCGCCGCGTTCGTCAAGGAGGTCGGCGGCCTCGTCCGGGAGATCGGCACCGGCCCCTGGTCCGACCTGACCGTCGCCGACCGCCTCAAGGCGTTCCTGGCGAGCGAAGGCCGCGTCGAGGACTTCATCGCCCTCCAGGACCACCAGCGCGACTACCACTACAGCGTGCCCGTCAAGGGCATCGCCCGCCCGCAGGCGGACTACCCCTTCCTGCAGGGCCGCCCGCCGGTCCCCGCCAAGATCCTCACCCTCGGCCCGCGCGAGCGCCGCGTCGTCAGCCGCCTTGAGCAGGCGGCCTGGGCCGACGGCAAGCTCCTCCTGCGCGGCTACGCCCTGCCCGGCCACCTCGGCGCGGAGAGCCGCCTCGGCTCCCGCAAGATGCTGGTGTTCCGCGAGGGCGGCAAGCGCCGCCGCTCGGTCGTCAGCGCCCGTACGGTCGCCTCCCCGATGGCCACCGTGAACGCCCACCACCTCGCCCTGAGGCACGCCGACTGGGCCGGCTTCACCGCCGTCGTCGACCCCTCGGTCTTCCAGTCGGGCGGCACCTGGCGCGAAGGGATATGGACCACCTCCGTCGCCGTCACCGGAGCCGGCGGCCTGCACCGCGCCCGCCTCAAGGGCGGCGAGAACGACACCGGCCAGAACCCGCCCGCGCACTGGGTGGCCCCGGACGTCCGGATCGTGCCGTCCGTCTCCGGCTCCCTCACCATCCAGGTGGAGATCGTCCGCGCCCGCGCCCTGGACGTACGAGCCGACGGTGACGACGCCGCCCTGATCAGCGGAGAGCTCTCCGCCCAGATCGACGGCGCCGCCACCCTGCAGGCCGTGCACGTCAGCACCGGCACCGTCCTCACCTTCCCGCTGGAGACCGCCGCCGGTACCGCGGCCGGCGCCGGCCGGATCCCGTTCACCGCCCGTGTGCCGCTGGCCGAGCTGGCCGCCGTACCGGACGCCCCGTGCGAGCCCGGCGAGTGGACCCCGGAGCCGTGGAGCCTGTCCGTGCTCGGCGCCGACGGCACCGAGCACCGCCTGGCCCACGACGAGCGCGGCGGCTTCAACGGCCTGGTCCTGCCCCTGCCCGGCCAGGCCGAGGGCCGCGTCCTGTTCGCCAAGCGCGGCAACACCGGACACCTGACGCTCTCCGTGCAGCCCTCGCCGCCGCTGATCGACACCGTCGAGACCAAGGACGGCACCGTCACCCTGAAGGGCCGCTTCACCGCGCCCACCGACGAGCCCTACGAGCTCGTCCTGCACAACGCGCACGGCGTGGAGTTCAGCTACCCCGTCACCCGTGACGGCAACGGCTTCGAGACCACCTTCGAGCCCGTGCTCCCCGAGCCGTACGCCGGCCGCACCACGCTCCCCGAGGGCCGCTGGTGGCCCACGCTGCGCCCGGCCGCCCAGGGCGGAACCACCGCGGGCCTCCTCGGCGTCGACCGCGGCGCTCCCGTGCAGATGGGCCCCGGCCTGCTCTTCGCCGGACCGCACCCGCTCACCGTGCACGGCCGCCGGATGCGGGTCGAGACCCGCTTCTACGACCGCATGGTGCTGGTCGCCGACCCGCTGCTCAGCCCGCACGACCGCTCCCGCTACACCCAGCGCGTGATCCGTTTCGAGACCTACCCGGCGCAGCGCGCCCTGCCGGTCAAGGACGTCGTCCTCTACGACACCTTCCAGGGGAACGGCGCAGGCGACTCCCCCCGCGCCATCCACGAGGAGCTGGTGCGCCGCGGCGAGAAGCTGGAGCACGTCTGGCTGGTCCGCGACGGCCGCGCCGAGGTCCCGGCGACCGCACGCGCCGTGCAGCACGACAGCGTGGAGGCCTGGGAACTGCTGGCCCGCGCCCGCTACTACGTGACCAACGACAACGTGCCGGGGCACTTCGAGCGCCGCGCCGGTCAGGTCGTCGTCCAGACGTGGCACGGCACGCCGATCAAGCAGATCGGCCACGACTTCGTGCACGACTACTACACGAGCCCCGAGATCCTGGAGGGGCTGGCGCACGACAGCGCCCAGTGGACCCTGCTCGCCTCCCCGAGCTCGTACGCGACGCCGCTCCTCAAGCGCGCCCTCGGCTACGACGGCGAGGTCATCGAGGCCGGCAGCCCGCGTACGGACGCACTCGTACGGCCCGACGCCGAGCGGATCGCCGAGGTCCGGCGGCGGCTCGGCCTGCCCGAGGGCAAGAAGGTCGTCCTCTACATGCCCACGTGGCGCGAGAACTGCGAAGGCTGGTCCGGCGGCTACAAGCTCGACCTGCGGATCGACCTGGAGCAGGCGCGCCGTGAGCTGGGCGAGGACCACGTCCTGTTGATCCGCGGCCACCACCACGTGGGCGAGCAGGTCCGCGAGGGCGTCCGCGACGGCTTCGTCGTCGACGTCTCGCGCTGGCCCGACGCCGCCGACCTGCTGCTCGTCGCCGACGTGCTGATCTCGGACTACTCCTCCGCGATCTTCGACTTCGCGCTCACCGACCGGCCGATCCTGCTCTTCACGTACGACCTGGAGCACTACAAGGGCACGCTGCGCGGCTTCAACTTCGACCTGGAGGAGAAGGCGCCCGGCCCCCTGCTGGCCGATTCGGCGAGCCTGATCGAGGCCGTACGGAACGCGGACACCGTCGGCGAGCAGTACGCGCAGGCGCGGGCGGCGTTCCGCGACGAGTTCTGCGACCTGGACGACGGCCGCGCCACCGAGCGTGTCGTCGACCGCATGCTCGCGATGGGCGCTCAGCCCGCGAAGTAGGCCGTACGGGCGAAATCCCCGCCGAACACAGACCGGCCCCGGGCCCACCGATGAATTTCGGGCCCGGGGCCGGTCTGTATGTGAGGAACGGTAACCACCGTCCACACACCGGCCTGGAGGCAGAGATGAGCGGCAACGGTTTCACCACGTGTCTGTGGTTCGACGGCGACGCGGAAGCGGCCGCCGACTACTACGTGTCCGTCTTCAAGGACGGCAAGATCGGCCGGACCAGCCGCTACACGGAAGCGGGCCCCGGGACGCCGGGCGCCGTGATGATCGTCGAGTTCGAGATCAACGGGCAGAAGTTCGTCGGCCTCAACGGCGGACCGCAGTTCCCCTTCACCGAGGCGATCTCCTTCCAGATCCACTGCGCCGACGAGGCCGAGGCGGACTACTACTACGACGAGCTGACCAAGGAGGGCGGCCAGGAGTCCGCCTGTGGCTGGGTCAAGGACAAGTTCGGGGTGTCCTGGCAGGTCATCCCTCCGGGTGCCATCGACGTGATCGGCGATCCGGACCCGGAGCGGGCCGCCCGCGCCACCGCCGCCATGATGAAGATGAAGAAGCTGGACGTGGCGGAGCTGCGTCGGGCGGCCGACGGGTTCTCGGGCTAGAGCGTTTTCCGGCCGGCGGAGATCCGGGCCAGGAGTGCGGGCAGGGCGGTCCCGATCGGCTCGCGGACCACCTCGTCGGCGAGCGGGTCGTACGGGGTCTCCTCGGCGTTCACGATGATCAGCCGGGCCCCGGCCTCCGCCGCCATCCCGGCCAGGGAGGCGGCCGGCTGCACCTGGAGCGTCGACCCGACGGCGATGAAGACCTGGCACCCCTTGGCCACCGCCATCGCCTGCCCCAGCACCTGCGGGTCGAGCCGTTCGCCGAACATCACGGTCGCCGCCTTGAGGATCCCGCCGCACCGCCGGCAGGCGGGATCCGGCTCCCCGGCGGCGACCCGGGCCAGCGCCTCGTCCATGTCCGACCGGGCACGGCAGGCGGTGCACACCACCGACCGGGCGGTGCCGTGCAGCTCGAACACCTTGCGTGCGGGCATCCCGGCGAGCTGGTGCAGCCCGTCCACGTTCTGTGTGATCACCCGCACCGGGGTGCCGCCGCGCTCCAGCTCCGCCACGGCCAGGTGCGCGGCGTTGGGCCGCGCCCCGAGCACGGCGAGCTCGGCGCGCATCAGCCAGGACCGGCGCCGGATCTCCGGATCGGCCATGTAGTACGAGTAGGTCACGAGCTTCTCGGCGTCGGGCTCACGCCGCCACAGACCCTGCGGCCCCCGGTAGTCCGGAATCCCGGAATCGGTGGACATCCCGGCCCCACTGAACACTGCGACGAGCGGTTTCCCCATGCGCCGAGCCTATGTACGGGTCCCTCGCGGACGCGACCGCATTTATCCGTTCACCCGTCTGCCACCGTCCGCCGCCCGTCTGCGCCTCCCGCAGATCGGGGCGGGGACCCGTGCGCCCGGGGCCGGAGGGCCGTTTCTGCGGTGAATCCCGACCTCCACTGGGGTGAGATCCGGGCCGGGCCGCTGCCCTCGGCACCGGCAGGCGGGTACAAACCGGGCATGAAGCTCAAGCCGTACAGCCTTGTCGCCCTGCTGCTGACCCTGTCGGCGCCGGTGACCCTGCCGTCCGTTCCCGCTCTCGCCGCGCCGGTGGCCGTCCCGGGGCCGCCGCGGCACGACGCCGAGGCGATCAGTCACTTCCTCGCGGCCTTCTACGGCAAGCACGGCCCGTCCCACCGGGACCGTGAGAGCCGCATCTCGCAGGTGCTCAAGGACAGACAGAAGGAGACCCCGGAGGTCGACGTCCTGCTCTGCGCGCAGAACGAACCGCAGGACATCAGCGTCGGCCCGGTCACCGTCGCCCAGTCGGCGGCCGTCGGCTGGGCCACCGTCACCACCCACTGGGAGTCCGGCGAGACCGACACCTTCACCGCCTACGTACGCCTCGACTCCGAGCCCATCCGGGTCGACGACGTGATCTGCGCGGGCTGAGACACCCGCGCGCCACGGCAGGGCCGGTTCCCGGCGGCTCATCAGGCCCTGCTGCACGTCCTTCGGCCGTCTGGTACAACACCGGGCATGACGGGATTCGAGATCACCGGCGCGAGCGCCGCCGACATGGAGATGATCCGCGGCTGGGCCGACGAGGAGGGCTGGAACCCGGGAGACACGGACCGGTTCGCCTTCGCGGTCGCCGACCCGGAGGGCTTCCTCGTCGGCCGGCTCGACGGCGAGCCGGTGGCCTGCGTCTCCGCGGTCCGCTACGGCGAGGGTTTCGGGTTCATCGGCTTCTACATCGCCCTGCCCGCCTTTCGCGGGCAGGGGTACGGCATCAGGCTCTGGCATGCCGCGATGGAGCGGTTGGACGGCCGGCTCATCGGGCTGGACGGGGTCGTCGAGCAGCAGGACAACTACCGCAGGTCCGGCTTCCGCCGGGCCTGGAACAACGTCCGCCACGAAGGTGTCCCGCAGGGCGCCGGTGAGGACGCCGGCGCCGGGGTCGACGTGGTCGACGCGGCCGCGCTGCCCTTCGGGCAACTCGCGGCCTACGACCGCCGGTTCTTCCCCGAGGCGCGCGACGCCTTCCTCTCCGCCTGGACCGCTCTGCCCGGCCGGACGGCGCTGGCCGCCGTCCGCGGCGGCCGGATCGAGGGGATCGGCGTCATCCGGCCGTGCAGCGGAGCCTCCCGTATCGGCCCCCTCTACGCGGCCACCCCCGGCGTCGCCGCCACCTTGCTGCGGCGGCTCGCCGAGCACGCGCCCGGCGGTCTGGTCTCCGTGGACGTGCCGGACGCGAACCCGCACGGCATCGCCCTGTTCGAGGGCCTCGGGATGGTCCCCACCTTCGAGACCGCCAGGATGTACACCGGCCCGGCCCCCGAGGTCGAACTGGCCGGGATCTACGGGGTCACCAGCCTCGAACTGGGCTGACCCGGCGAGGCGACCGCGGCCGGGCGGCTGTCGACGTGCCACCCGGCCGGTCACCGCATGCGCTGAGCGGGCGTCAGAAGCTGAACAGGACGCCGTTGGCGCTGCGCAGACCGCACGGGTTGCCGAAGGTGTGGTCGTAGTTCAGCCGACGGCCCTGCCACACCCCGTCGGCCGTGACCGTCATGGGGTTCCACTCCTTGGTACACGCCGCGTCGGGCCCGGGCGCCGCGAGGACGTCCAGCCGTGCAGCGTTCGCACGTAATTCGGCGCACGCGCCGACCGGGTTCGGGTGCGTCCCGCCCGGCGTCGGCGCGCAGACCAGCGTCACCGCGCGCAGTACCGTACCGGTCGCGGTGTCGTCTCCGGCGGTCACCCCGAGCACGAGCGCGGACGGGGCGTAAAGGCTTTCCGTGCCGGAAGTAGCGGCTCCGGCCGCCCCCGGCCAGGCCAGCGCAGTGAGCGCGGTGAGCGCCATGGCGGCGGAACCGAGCCCGAGACCCCTGGTGATGGACCGCATTTCGAACACTCCCTTGGGTTGTTGTTTCGGATAGCGGACAGAGTCTTGCCGACGCGGGCCTTGAACGCCCGTTCGGACCCCCATTTCTCGTCACCGATCGTGTACGGATGACTGCAGACCGCAGCGGTGCGACAGGGCTGACCTGTGCCGGAGCAGGCCGCCGAAACGGCCGAACACCGACCGCGAGACACGCGTGAAACCTTTGCGAAAAGGCCCCGGAAGCGCTCCGGGACCCCCGCCGGGCAGCGCCGGCCATACCCCAGGACTCGTCGCTCCCGGCCCGGCTCGCGGGGGCCGGCGGGATGCCGGTCCGGGAGAACGTGACAGCCGGCCTCCGCCGGACGGCGGCCTCGTCGCCTTGAACCCGGCCGGGATGTTGCGGGCAGCCGTCTGCTGGGCGTCCGCCCGGAGGGCTCAGCGCGCCGCGGCGCGCGGGGCGTAGAGGTCGATGAGACGGGTGCGGGTCTGGTGCAGCCGAATGGCAAGGACGCGCCCGACCCAGTGGCCGATCGCGGACCCGAAGGCGGGATCGGCGTCCATGAGCAACCGCACGCTCGTGCCGTCGAACTCGTACGCCCGCACCGGCGTCATCGCCTCGGCGCTCAGCTGCCACACGTACGGCGGGAACAGCCACGACCAGCCCACCAGCTCACCGGGGCCGAGGTTCTCCACGGGCGTGGGCCTGCGGCCGCCGGCCACGGGGATCTGCAAGGTCACCGTGCCCGAGCGCACGATCCAGAAGGACTTCGCCACGGAGCCTTCGTCGAAGATCCGAGCGCCTTCGGGGAAATTGACCTCGCGGGCCTGGGCCATCAGTCGGCCACGATGCTCGGCGGACAGCACGGCAGCCATCCGGACGGGGGAAGGTGTGCTCACGACGGCCTCCGATCACGACCCCCCACGGCGCACTGCTACCCCCAGTGTCGCCGACTGGCGCCCCATCGAGACCGCAACGGACAGGGCTTCTTCCGGACCGGGCCCATCCGGCCGGTCCCGGTACGCCCCGCACGTTCCCGCCCGGCCAGGCGGCCCCTCTACTCGTCGGCGTTCGCCTCCAGGCAGGCCAGTTCCATGGCGTCCAGCACCGCCTCGTTGCTGCGCCCGCTCAGCTCGGCGACGTTCTCGATCTGCGCCGTCGCCCAGGCCGACAGTGTCATGGCCAGTACCCGGAGCCCGTCGGTGCCGTAGTCGGCCAGGATCGCGTCGGCCACGACCATCGCGTCCTCCGGCACCTGCTCGGGGGGTTCGAGGCCCGCGAGACCGCGCAGCATGGCGAGCGTGCGGCGGGAGATCTCCGGCGTCATCCTCGCCAGCCGCATGTCCTCTTCTTCGTCCATCCCCGCCCCATCCTCCAGTGCCGTGCCCGTCCCCCCAGGGCACCGTAGAGGGGCGCGGCGCCGCGCGGGGCGGTTTTGCCAGGGTGACCCTGTGCGAACGGGTGGTGGCCGACAGGTTCCGGTTGGCTCGTCTTGGCGCACCGCCAATTTGGCATCCGATGTGTCAAGTGGGATGAACCGATTGAAGATTCGCCCTAGGGTGCGCCCGTACGCATGGCTGCGGACGGCTGTTCGGCCGTTTCCGGCCATGACTCACCCGGCCGCGCCCGATACGGCCACACCGCACTCGAACTGGGGGGTTCATGCGTAGATCCAGAGGGCTGGCGGCCGCTCTCGCCCTGTCCCTGGCCACAACCGGCGCGGGGATCGGCCTCGGCCTCGTCCAGCAGGCGGCGGCCATCACCCCGCCCGTCGCGTTCACCGCCGACGCGCTGTCGACCTGGCAGCCCAACGGCGTGGTCTGGGCCCTCGCCGAGGCGGGCGGCCAGGTCTTCGTCGGCGGCACCTTCTCCGCCGTGCGCCCGCCCGCGGGCGGCGCCGGCAGCGAGCAGCCGGTGGCGAACTTCGTGGCGCTCGACGCCGCGACCGGCGCCCCGACCTCCTGCGAGCTGTCCTTCACGGTCGGCGGCGGCACCGCCACCGTCCGCGCGCTCACCCTCTCGCCCGACAAGAGGACCCTGTACGCGGGCGGCTATTTCGGCGCCGTCAACGGCACCCCCGTCTCCAGTCTCGCCGCCATCGACGTGGCGAGCTGCACGGTGAAGCCCGCGTTCCGGCCTGCCTTCGCGGCCACCGTACGGGCCGTCGCCGTCACCGACGACACCGTCTACGCGGGCGGCGACTTCCTCAGCGTCGCCGGCCAGCAGCGCGAGCGCTTCGCCGCGGTCGACGCGGCCGACGGGACGCTCAGGCCCTTCACCGCCAACGCGGACGAGCCCGGCCGCGCCGTGGAGGTCACCCCGGACGGCAACAGCGTGCTGCTCGGCGGCGACTTCTTCACCGTCAACGGTACGAACACGCACGCGCTGGCCGTCGTGAACGCGACGAGCGGCGCGGTCACCAAGTCCTATCCCGGCTTCATCGAGACCAACTCGGTCGTCAAGGACATCGCGACCGACGCGACCGGCTTCTACACCGCCAACGAGGGCACGGGCGGTGGTGTCTTCGACGGCCGGATCGCGCTGGGCCTCGGCGACTTCAACCAGCGCTGGCGCGACACCTGCCTCGGCGCCACGCAGGCCGTACTGCCGTACCAGAGCGTGCTCTACAGCGCCTCGCACGCGCACGACTGCTCCAGCGTCGGCGAGTTCCCCGACGGCCAGCGCCACCACCTGCTCGCCCAGCCGACCAGTGGCACCGGCAAGCTGGGCTGGGCCCCCGACACCAACGACGGCATCGGCGAGGGCATCGGCCCGCGCGTGATGACGGTCGGCTCCAAGGGCGGCGTCCAGTACCTGTGGGTCGGCGGCGAGTTCACCACCGTCAACGGCGCGGCGCAGCAGAGCCTGACGCGTTTCGCCTCCACCGGGGACACCGGCGCGCCCACCGTGCCCGTCGCGAGCGCGGTCAGTTTCAAGCCCGGCCAGGCGCAGGTGCGCTGGCGCACCAGCCTCGACCTCGACGACAGTGCCCTGACCTACAAGATCTACCGCAACGGGGCGGCCCCGCCGATCGCCACGGTCACCGCGGACTCGCTGTTCTTCCGGCGCCCGCAGGCCTCCTGGACCGACACCACCGTCACGCCCGGCCAGTCGTACACCTACCGCGTGACGGCGACCGACGCGGCGGGCAACGCCAGCGCCCTGTCGGGCACCGCGAGCGTGACGGTCCCGACTTCCGTGGACGGCTACCCGAACCAGGTCCGCGTCGACGGGGCCCAGCAGTACTGGCGCTACGACGAGTCGGCCCTGCCCTTCGTCGCCGATTCCTCGGACGGCGGCAACCAGAGCGGTGTGCACCTGAACGCCCCCGCCCTGCGCCAGACACCCGGTGCGGTCTCCGGCGCGAGCACGGCGATCGGCTTCAACGGCACGGACACCCAGGTGTACGGGGACAAGCGCCAGACGGTTGGTAGCACATACACCATCGAGACCTGGTTCAAGACGAACACCACCCGCGGCGGCAAGCTCTTCGGCTTCGGGAACAACCAGTCCCGCGGCAGCAATCAGTACGACAAGCATATCTACATGACCAATGACGGCCGGCTGGTGTACGGCGTCTACACCGGCGCGACCCGCACCGTCACCACCAGCGCCGCGTACAACGACGACAAGTGGCACCACGTCGTCGCCACCCAGGGCCCCGGCGGGATGACCCTCTACGTCGACGGTGCGCAGAAGGGCACCCTGAACGTCACCACCCACGAGAACTTCTCGGGCTACTGGCACGCCGGCGGCGACAGCCTCGGCGGCTGGCCGGACCGCCCGACCAGCGAGTACTGGGCGGGCCGGCTCGACGAGACCGCCGTCTACCCGACCGTCCTGAGCGCGGCGCAGGTGCAGAACCACTACGCCCTCGCCACCGCCCCGGCCGACTCGGTGGTCGAGGTGACCGCCGCGGAGGACACCTACGCCAACGCGGGCGCGCCCGACACCAATTACGGCACCTCGAGCTCGCTCGCCGTGCGCGGCACCTCGTTCTACGCGAGCTACCTCCGTTTCAACCTGCCCGCCGCACCCGCGGGCACGGTGCTGAAGTCGGCCGCCCTCAGCGTGAAGACGAGCACGATGAGCGGCGCCGGTACGACGGACACCGTCTCGGTCGTCCCGGTCGCCGGGCCGTGGACCGAGGGCGGGACGACGTACAACAACCGCCCCGGCCCGGGCGGTCCGGCGCTCGGCGCCTTCGCGGGGGTCCCGGACGGCTCTGCGGTGCACACCACGGCGCTGAACACCCAGGTCGTCGCCGCGGCCCTCGGCACCGGCTACGGCCTGGCCCTGAGCAGCGCCGGTACGGACGCGCTGTGGCTGTGGTCCTCGGAGGCGCAGGCCAACGAGGGCACACCGCAGCTGACGCTGACCTTCGGCGCGCCATGAGGTACGCCTTGAGGTACGTGGTGAGGTAGGGCAGCGCCGTCGGTGGGGACGGGCCGGTTCCGGTCCGCCCCCACCGACTGTCCGGACGGCCCGGGCCTCAGGCGATGCAGTACGTGAAGGTGTACTCCACGGACGATTCGCCGTACGGGAAGGTGAACCCTCCGGAGCCCGTCAGTCCGGCGAGATCGCCGGTGCCGGAACCCGGCACCACCTCGAAGCGGCACACGGTACCGGCGGCGTCGAAGCTGCCGCGCTCCTCCAGGACGAAGGTGCCCTTGCGGCCGTCGACGCTGCCGGAGAGCAGTTCCATGCCGGTGTACGTGCCGACCTTCTCGCCGGTGTACGCGATCGTGTACGTGCAGGTGGTGCGGTCCGCCTCGACCCCGCCGGTGAAGGAATTGGCGACCTCGGCGCGGGCGAGGCGCACAGTGGCCTCCGCGGGGCCGACGGGACCCTCCTGCCAGTCGGCGAAGGTGAAACGGCCGCCGGTCTCTACGGGCGTGGGCATGGTGATCTGATCCTCTCGGCGGGCCCGGACGGTTCTCGCCCGCCCGGGCCGTTCAGCGGTTTGTGCCCCCAGGCTGGCAGCCGTACCTGACACCTCCTGTCAGGTACGGCGACAATGACTGCCATGCGCGCCGACCGGCTCCTCTCCCTGCTCCTGCTGCTGCAGAACCGCGGCCGGATGACCGCGCCCGAGCTCGCCGCCGAGCTGGAGGTGTCCGTCCGTACCGTCTACCGCGATGCCGAGGCCCTCGGCGCCTCCGGAGTCCCCGTCCTCGCAGACCGGGGTCCGGCGGGCGGGTTCCGGCTGGCGGACGGCTACCGCACCCGCCTCACCGGCCTCACCGACGCCCAGGCCGGCTCCCTCTTCCTCGCCGGAGTACCCGGCCCCGCGCGGGAACTCGGCCTCGGCGCCGAGCTGGCCGCCGCCCAGCTGAAGCTCCAGGCCGCCCTCCCCGCCGCGCTCGCCGGGCGGGCGAGGCTGATCCAGGACCGATTCCACCTCGACGCGCCCGCCTGGTTCCGCGACGCCGACCCCGTCCCGCACCTCGCGCGGATCGCCGAAGCCGTCTGGGACCAGCGGGTCCTGCACACCCACTACCGCCGCTGGGGCGGCGAGGTGCACCGCGAACTGCATCCGCTCGGCCTCGTCCTCAAAGGCGGCATCTGGTACCTAGTGGCCCGGGCCGGGCATTCCGAGCACGCCGAGCACGCCGAGAATGCCGTGAACTCAGAGGCCCCCGCGGCCCCCGCGGCCTCCGTCCGGACGTACCGGGTCTCCCGGTTCCTGGCGGTGGACACCTCGGCCGACGCCTTCGAGCGGCCCGCCGGCTTCGAACTCGCCGCGTACTGGCAGGAGTCCACCCGTCGCCTGGACGCCGTGCTCCACCAGCAGACCGCCGAGCTGCGCCTCTCTCCCCGCGGGCAGCGGCTGCTGCCGATGCAGTTCGGCGCGGCGGGCGTACGGGCGCTCGCGGACGCCGGTCCGGCCGACGCGGAGGGCTGGGTACGGATCCGGCTCCCGGTGGAGTCCGAAGCCGTCGCGGTCGGCGACCTGCTCCGGCTGGGCAGGGAGGCCGAGGTCCTCGGCCCGCCCGCGCTGCGCTCGGCCGTCGCCGGCACGGTCGAGGCGCTCGCCGCCCGCTACCGCTGACACCGGCCGCCTCACCCCGAGCCGAGGCCGCCGCGGCCGTCGGACTGCCAGCGGATCTCGCCGTCCTGGCGGTGCGGGGTCGCGCGCAGGCCGCAGGCCGCGGCGACCGCCGCCGAGGCGGCGTGGTCCGGGTGCACGTGCGCGACGAGGGTGCCGATCGGGAGCTCCGTCAGCCAGGCGGCGAGCGCCCGGCCGGCCTCCGCGGCGAAACCCCGGCCCTGCCATGCGGTGCCGACGGTCCACGCCAGCTCGGCCCGGTCACGGCCGGGGGTGATCGTGGCCTGGACGGTGCCGACCAGCCTTCCCTGCTCGCGCAGCCGCAGTACCCAGTTGGCCCATACGACCTCGGGGTCGGGGGAGCCGGCCGCCAGCCGCTCGTAGCGGGCGCGGAGCCCGTCGGGCGACAGCGGTGCGCCGCCGATGAAGTCATGCAGGGCGGGGTCGGCCAGTACGAGGGCCATCTCGTCGGCGTGCGCGGGGCTCAGCGGGAGCAGGTCGAGGCGCCGGGTGGCGAGTGCGACGGGCCGGATCGCGGGACGGCGGACCTTGGCGGCCGCGCCCGGGCGGGGGACGCCGTCCACGGCCAGGCAGATGCCGAACACCCGGTCGCGGCCGGTCCAGCCGTTGACGTGGCCCTGGTTGTTGCTGATCTGCACGCGCCGGCGGGGCGCGTCCACCGCCGACACCAGGTGCAGGTACACCGCGCCGCTGACACGGGCCAGGACGATGTCGCCGACCTCGACCAGCGCCGGGTCGGCCGGCGCGATGCGAATTCTCCCCCAGACTCCGTCCAGGGGTACCCCCAGCCGGCTGTGGATCAGGGGCGCCATGGATCCGCCGGCCGGCCGGAAGTCCACGGTCTCGCCGCGGCCGATTCGGTCCGCCAGCGCTTCGAGCATGCTCATCGGGCGAGTCTCGCCGTGCGGGACGGTGACGGCCACCGGATTTCGTCAGCGCGGGGGCTCCACCTCCAGGAAGCGGCGCCCGCGGGCGCCCCGGTACAGCAGGCACACCCAACCCAGCCGTTCCAGCACGGCCGCACAGGCCTTCAGCCGTTCCTGTTCCTCGCCGGCCGCGCCGCCGCCCCGGGGACCGGTCCAGGTCACCTCCGCCCGCCCGGGCTCCGCTCCGGCGGCCACGCGGTAGCCCGTCCGCGTACGCAGTCCCCGCGCGTCCAGCGCCGACGGTGTGATCCCCGCCGCCTCCAGTACGAGGGCCACCGCGTGCGGCAGCCGGCGGACCTCCCACGGGGCGGGAACCGCCGTGCCCGCCGGGCCGTTGACCAGCCGACGGATCTGGAGCAGCCCCTCGTACGCCGTGTGTACCTCCGCCGCCCGCCGGGCAGCCGATGCCCCGGACACGTCCGGCGCGTCAGAGCCGTCGCCGGTCGCGGCCTCGAAGCCCTGCCCGGATGCCTCCATCACCCACCACCCCCGCCCGCCCGTCTGAGTACCTGGCGCCCAACAGCCTGAGTATCCGCCCCGATTCCCCGCCGCGCCGCCGCTGGTCGAATGAGGCCATGACCTCCGAGGCCCCGCGCAGCGCCACGCTCCGCCCGCGCATGCAGCACGTGACCACCGCCGGCACCGCCCTGGCCGTGGCCCTGGTCCCGCTCGTCGTCGGCGTCCTGTTCGCCAAGGCGATGGCAGCCGACCCGATGACCCCGGTCAACGCCCTGATCGCGAGCGGCGGCCAGCGGGCCGCCCTGCCCCGGGGGGAGTGGCGGCGCCGCGGCCGCACCACCGTGCACCGGCTGCGCACCGCCCGCCGGGACACGGCCAGGCGCTGCGCCCACATCCGCGGCCGCAGCGCCTGAGGCGTCAGCAGGCCGGGTCGAGGGGCTCCTGGAGTTCGGTGACCCACTGGTCGGGGTCCTGCGGGCAGGCGAGGGTCAGCTCGCGCGCGTACCCCGACGAGCGGTGGCCGTGCGCGTCGATCCACCGCGCCAGGGCCTGGGCCGTCGGCAGCACCCCGTCCATCGAGCCCCGGTGCACCACGGTCGCCGCCCGCTCCACAGCCGGCAGCGTGACGATCCGTACCCCGCCCCCGAGGTCCTCGGCGCGGACCGACGCCGCCACCGGCAGCCCGGCGTGGACCAGGACCGCGGCGGCGGGCTCCACGCCGGGCGCGTCCTCGTAGTAGGCGAGGCCGGGACCGGTCGGAACCACCCCGGCCTCCTCGACGCGGCGGCACAGCTCCTCGTACAGCGGGCCGATGACCGGACTGATGTCCTGCGGCTCGTAGCTCCCCGCGATCCCGGACAGCTCGGCGAGCCGGACGGACGGGAGACTCTTCACGACGATGTCGTCGACAGGCATGGAACCCTCGCTCTCGATGGTCCGGAGCCTCGCCTCGACCTGGACCAGCCGGGCCGCCGCGGCGGCCATGGCGGTCTCCAGTTCCGCCTGGCGCAGCCGCAGCATGCCGCGCATCTCCTCCGTACCCACCCGCTCGTCGAGGATCGTCCCCACCTGGTCGAGGCTGAAGCCGAGTTCCTTGAGCGCGATGACACGGTTGAGGCGGGCGAGCTGCCCGGCCTCGTAGAAGCGGTAGCCGGTGAAGGGGTCTACACGGGCCGGGCGCAGCAGTCCGAGGGCGTCGTAGTGACGCAGCATGCGGACCGACACCCGGCCGTGCTTGGCGAAGTCTCCGATGGTGAACATGACGCCTTCCAGTGCAGGCCCTGACACAGGGGGAGGGTCAAGCCTCGCACCGTGGTGGTCAGCGACCGTACTGGCGTAGGCACAGATCGACGATGGAGGGCGGGACGGTGCCCTCCGCGGCCGCGCACAGCTCGTCCATGCGCGGTGGCCGGCCCGGCCCCCGCCGCGGATGGGGAACCGTGGGCTTGGCGGCGTGCTGCCGTCCGGTGGACGGTCGGGAGGCCTTGGCCCGTGGCCGCGCCGCCGACGGGGCCGGGTCCGGGGCCGGATCGGGGGCCGGGTCGGGACTCGGGCCGGTGCCGTCCGCTGCGGCCGCGGGCAGCTCCCCGAGGGGCAGTGGCACGGGCGGCGGCACGTCAGGCGCGTCGGCTGGCGGTACGGAACCGCGCGCGGGAACCGGAGCCGACTGCTGCGGGCCGACGGAGACACAGCCGGCGCTCGCGAGGAGCGCGAGGAGGGAGAGGGGCACGGCCCGGCGTAACTGCATCGGACCACCTTGCCGTACGCCCCGCCCTGCCGGGGCCACGCCTCACGCGTCCGGGTGACGGCGGCCGTGAAGCGGAACCGATCCTGCCCGGCACGGTCCGGCGGCCGGGCCGGGAATTACCGGGGTGGGCGGGGAATTGGAACGGCAGTGCGGGCAATGGGGGAGGCGCGACCCCCGGCGCCCCGCGCTGCCGTGTCCTGCCCGCCGATCAGCCCGTACGGAGTACGCCACATGACCGCAGCCGCCGCGCCCGGCAACCCCGCGCCGACCCCCGAATCCGGTCGGTGCCCCGATCCATCCGCTCCACCCGCTCCCGGCACCGGGAGCGGGCCCGTCTGGAAGGGCTGGGCGGCCGTCTGCGCCGTCGCGCTCGGGATCTTCTGCCTGATCACCTCCGAGCTGCTGCCCGTCGGGCTGCTCACATCCGTCGGCGCCGATCTCGGGGTGTCCGACGGGACCGCCGGGCTGATGGTCACCGTGCCCGGGCTGGTCGCCGGATTCTGCGCGCCGCTCGTCACCGTCGGCGCCGGCCGCCGGGACCGGCGGCTCGTGCTCTGCGTGCTCATCGCCCTGATGGCCGCCGCCAACCTCGCCGCCGCACTCGCCCAGGACTTCGCCCTCGTCCTCGCGGCCCGCCTGCTCGTCGGCGTGAGCGTCGGCGGCTTCTGGGCCATCGCCGGCGGGCTCGCCGCACGGCTGGTCCCCGCGCACCACGTCGCGCGGGCCACCGCGCTCGTCTTCGGGGGCGTCCCCACCGCCTCCGTGCTCGGCGTCCCCGCAGGGACCCTGCTGGGCGAACTCGGCGGCTGGCGCACCGCCTTCGCGGCGGTCGGCGCGCTCGGCCTCGCCACCCTGGCCGCCCTGCTCCTGCTGTTGCCCCCGCTGCCGCCGAGCCGCCCCATCGCCTTCCCGGAACTGCCCGCCCTGCTCCGCGAGAACTCGGGAGTCCGGGCGGGAGTCGTCGTCACCTTCCTCGTGGTGACCGGACAGTTCGCCGCCTACACCTTCGTACGGCCGATCCTGCAGGACGTCTCCGGCATCGACGCCCGGTACGTCAGCACCCTCCTGCTCGGTTACGGCGTCGCGGGCGTCGCGGGCAACTTCCTGGCCGGGGCGCGCGACGCCCATCGCACGCTGCTCACGGTCAGCGCCTGCCTCACCGTGATCCTCGCGTCGATCGCCGTTCTGCCGGGAGCGGTCGCCGGGACCACCCTGCTGCTCGCCTGGGGGCTGGTGTACGGAGGGGTCTCGGTGAGCCTGCAGAGCTGGATGATCAAGGCGGCTCCGGCCGCGGCCGAGGCGGCCTCCTCGCTCATGGTCGCCATGTTCAACCTGGCCATAGCCGCGGGCGCGCTGCTCGGCGGCCTCGCGGTCGACGGCATCGCGGCCCAGGCCGCCCCGCTCGGCGGAGCCGCCCTGATGCTCCTGGCCGCGGGTACCGTCTGGGTCACGTCGGTCCGTCGCCGGGATAGCGGACCGAAGGGACAGTTCGGACATCAGGCTTGACCCGGGGTGCGCACAGGGGACAGAGTGCGCCCGATCAAGAACCACCGCATGAGCTGCACTCGGAGACTCCAGGATGTCCATATCGGTCCGCTCTTCGCTCCACCCGGCCACGACCGGTGGTTCTCCCGCGCTCGGTGCACGCGGTGCCGCACGGCGCTCCAGAGACTGACCGGCAACCGTGTCCCACCACCCCGACGAGAGCGGACTCGTCCCCGGCGACAGCCTGTTCACGCACCCGTACGCGGTGCCCTCGGACGGTCCGTCCGGGCCGACGGCTCCCGCCTGGCCGCAGAGCGGCCCCGCACCGCTGTCCTTTCACGGTTTCGAACCGCGAGAGGAGGCGACCGCCGCCCGCGACGCCGCCTCCGCCGTGCCCCGCTCACGCCGCGCGGCCGGGCGTGAGCGCGACGGTGGCCGCGGCAGCCGGCTCCCGGCGGCGGCCCTCACCCTGATCGCGCTCGGCCTGGCCGGTGGCCTGGTGTACCTGCTGAGCGGCCCCGACGAGGAGGAGCCCCCCGCGCGGGCCGAGGCGCCGCTCAGGCTGTCCCTGCCGGCGCTCCCGGCGCGGAGCCCGGACGGCAGCCCGTCGCCGGAGGTGTCCGTACGGTCCGTGAAGCCCTCGGCGTCCGCTTCGGCCCAGGCCTCGGCCTCGGCTTCCCAGGGCTCGCCGAAGCCGGGGCCGTCGGCGAGCGCCTCGGCCGGGCAGGCCTCGTACGGGACGCTGCGCATGGGGGACAGCGGTTCCGGGGTGCGCGCCCTGCAGGAGCGGCTGTTCGGGCAGGGGTTCACGTACGTCGCCACGACCGGTGTCTACGACAGCCAGACACGGCGCGGCGTCGCCCAGCTCCAGCGCGACCGGGACATCAAGGGCGACCAGCCCGGTGTCTACGGGCCCGCCACGCAGGCGGCGTTCCCCATCGGCGGCTGACCGTCCCGCGGTCGGCGGCACTTGGCGGCCCGGCAGGCTAACACCCCGATAAGCGCTGGACCAGCGGAAATGGCGGGAGGGAAAGTGGGCGTCGGCCGCAGCCGCGTCCATCACCACCGCCACGTCCGAGGAGTCCGCCCATGTCGACCTTGCGAGTCACCGTCGAGGAGCTGACCGTCCACGAGCACCCGAACGCCGACGCGTTGGAGCTGGCCCAGGTGGGCCTGTACCGAGCCGTCGTCGCCAAGGGCGCCTACCGCACGGGTGAGTTCGCCCTGTACATACCGGAGCAGGCCGTCCTGCCGCCCGGCCTGATCGAGGAGCTCGGCCTGACCGGGAGGCTGGCCGGAAGCTCCGCCGACCGGGTCAAGGCGGTCCGGCTGCGCGGCGAGCTCTCGCAGGGGCTGGTGTGCCGGCCGAGCGCGCTCGCCGACGTCGATCTGGTGCTGGCGGCCAAGGAGGGCACGGACTTCGCGGAGTTGCTCGGCATCACCAAATGGGCGCCGCCCGTGCCGACGACGATGAACGGCGACGTCGAGTCCGCCCCGGACCTGATGCCGTGGGTGGACATCGAGAACCTCCAGCGCTATCCGCACCTCTTCGAGCCCGGCGAGCCGGTCGTCCTCACGGAGAAACTGCACGGCACCGCCTGCCTGTTCACGTACGTCGTCGAGGGCGAGCGGGCCGTGGTCTCCTCCAAGGGATACGGCTCGAAGGGGCTCGCGCTGAGCGAGGACGAGCGCAACGTCTACTGGCGGGCCGTCCGCGGGCACGGCGTGCCGGCCGTCGCGGCCGCACTGGCCGCCCGGCTCGGCGCGAGCCGGGTCGGGATCTTCGCAGAGGTGTACGGCGCGGGCGTGCAGGACCTCGGCTACGGGACGGATGCGCGCACCGCCGGCGATCCGCCCGGATACGCCGTCTTCGACGTGTCCGCGGAGATCGACGGGCAGGTGCGGTGGCTGGACCCGGCTGCCGTGCTGCCGGAGGGCGAGCTGCCGCTGGTGCCGCGGCTGTACGAGGGGCCGTACGACCTCGACACCGTGCTGGAGCTGGCGAGCGGCCGCGAGACCGTGTCCGGGCGGGGGCTGCACCTGCGCGAGGGGGTCGTGATCCGGCCGGCGGTGGAGCGGTACAGCCCGGTGGTGGGCGGACGCGCCATCGGCAAGGCGGTGAGCCCGGCGTACCTGACCCGGAAGGGCGGTACGGAGTACGAGTGACCGCCGGGGCCGGTCCGGCCGGCCCCGGCCCCGTCGCTCACGGCTTTCGGTCCTCCAGGGCCGTGCGCCGGCCCGGCGGTTCGGTGTGGGGGGCCGGGGCAGCGCGGCGGCCGCCCGTCGCGAAGAACGCCGAGAGGGGGAGGGTGGCCGCGCCGACCGTGACGGCGTCCGGGCCGAGGGAACCCAGGCCCACGGTGACCCGGCCCGCCGGATGGCGCAGGGAGTACCGCGTCGCGTGCTCCCGTACCGCCGCCAGGATGTGGGGGCCCAGCATCAGGCCCGCCCAGCCGCCGATCAGGATCCGCTCCGGACGGAACAGGTTGATCAGGTCCGACAGCCCCGCGCCCAGGTACTCCGCGGTCTCGTCCAGGACGTCCCGTGCCACCGGGTCCCCCGAACCGGCCGCCGCCAGCAGGGCCGACAGGGCCTCCTCCTCGTCCACGCAGTCCACCGGGCCCCCGCCGCGCTCGGCCCAGCGGGCCAGCAGGGATTCGGCTCCCGTGTACGCCTCAAGGCAGCCCAGCGCCCCGCACCGGCAGCGCCGGCCGCGTACGGAGACCGTCAGGTGGCCCCACTCCAGCGGGGTCCCCTGCGTCGTCCCGCCGTCCGTCGAGCCGTCGGTGATCAGGCTCGCGCCGACGCCCGAGCCGAAGAGCACGACCACCGCGTCCCTGGCCCCGCGCCCCGCGCCGAACCACATCTCCGCCTGGCCGAGGGTCCGCGCGCCGTTGTCGATGATGTACGGGACCTCCGGCGGCAGGGCTCCGGTGGCGCGCAGCAGCTCCTCCAGCGGGACCGCGTCCCAGCCGATGGTCTGGCCGTGCACCACGGCTCCGCCCGGCGCCTCGCGGTCCACGATGCCCGGCACTCCGACGCCCACGCCCAGCAGCCGCTCCGTACCGACACCGGCTTCGGCGAGCACGGTGGCGATGCCCTGCTCGATGTGGTCGACGATCGGGCCGACGTCATAGCAGCCGCGCGGCAGCAACGGGAGTTCGGTGCGGGCCAGTTCGGTCAGGGCCAGGTCGAACAGTTCGACACGGACCCGGGTTTCGCCGACATCGACGCCGATCATGTGGGCGCTGCCGGGCGCCACGCGCAGCAGGGTGCGGGGCCGGCCGCCGTCCGAGTCGACCACGCCGGCCTCCTCCAGCAGCCCGTCCGCGACGAGTTCGCCGACGACGTTGCTGACGGATCCGGAGCTCAGCCCGGTGGCGGGCCCGAGTTCCTGGCGGCTCATCGGCCCGCCGAAGTACAGCCGTTGGAGAACGGCGCTCCGGTTGCCCCGCCGCAGGTCCCGCACCGTTCGTCCGCTACGCCCCGTGGTCATCCGGCCCCTTCCGCAGTGACATCGCTCGCAACATACCCTTGCGCGACCTCTTGACGCGACCCTTTCACGAGGCTTAACTCACGTCCTAAATTAAGGCCTGGACGGAGCGCCCGCGTCGGCCTTTCCGTTGCCCGCGAGCCTCGCCGAAAGGGGCCGAGCCGCCATGCGCAGAACCAGAGCCGCCGCCGCAGCCGCCGTCACCGTCGCCCTCCTCACCGCCACCGCCTGCGGCGGCGGATCCGCGGACAGCGGCGCCGGATCCAACACCGCCCCGGAGGAGCTCACCTACTGGGCGTCGAACCAGGGCCCGGACATCGCGGCGGACCAGGCCACGCTCGGTCCCGAGCTGAAGAAGTTCGAGCAGCGGACCGGCATCAAGGTGAAGCTCGAAGTCGTCCCGTGGTCCGACCTGCTCAATCGGATCCTCGCCGCCACCGCCTCCGGGCAGGGCCCGGACGTCCTCAACATCGGCAACACCTGGTCATCCTCCCTCCAGGCGACCGGCGCCCTGCTGCCCTGGGACGCCGGGAACTTCGAGGCGATCGGCGGCAAGGACCGCTTCGTCGAGTCCGCGATCGGCTCCGGCGGGGCCGCCGGCAAGGACCCGGCCGCCGTCCCCCTCTACTCGATGTCGTACGCGCTCTACTACAACAAGAAGATGTTCCGGGAGGCGGGCATCGAGAAACCCCCGGCCACCTGGGACGAGATGGCCGCCACCGGCCGGAGGCTGTCCAAGGACGGCAAATGGGCGCTGGGGGCCGAGGGCTCGAACCTCTCCAACAACATCCACCAGGCCTTCGTGCTCTCCAGGCAGCACGGTGCCGAGTTCTTCGACGCCGCCGGCAAGCCCTCCTTCGACACCCCCGCCAACGTCGAGGCCGTCAAGCAGTACGTCGACCTGATGGCCAAGGACAAGATCATCGCGCCCGGCAACGCCGAGTACGACAAGAACCAGTCGCTCCAGGACTTCGCCGGCGGCAAGACCGCCATGGTCCTGTGGCAGAGCGCCGCCAGCAGCTTCAAGGCACACGGCATGAAGGAGGGCGACTGGGGTGTGGCCCCCGTCCCCGTCCCCGCAGGCGGCACCCCCGGTACCGGCAGGAACACCAACTCCATGGTCGCGGGCATCAACCTGGCCGTCTTCAAGAACACCGACAACATCGACGGCGCCCTGAAATTCGTGAAGTTCATGACCGGCGACGAGGAGCAGAAGATCCTCAACAAGGCCTACGGCTCCATCCCGCCGGTCAAGGCCGCCCAGAGCGACCCGGCCTTCGCCGCCGAAGACCTCACCGTGCTCCGCGACACCCTCGCCACCAGCGCCGCCCCGCTCCCGCAGGTCCCCGAGGAGTCGCAGTTCGAGACCACCGTCGGCACCGCGATCAAGGAGCTCTTCGCCGACGCCGCGGCCGGCCGCGCCGTGACCGCCGAATCGGTCAAGGCGAAGCTCACCAAGGCCCAGCAGCAGATGCCGAACTGAGCCCCGCCAGATGACCTCCGTGCCCACCGCGAAGCCACCCGGCACCGGGCCCGACGCCGCAGCCGACGTCCGGTCCGGGGCCGACGCCGCCGGGCGGCCGCGCCGCGCCGCCGCCCGCGTACGCCGTACGGGACGACTGCGCCCCACCGGCCGACTGCGCCGTACCGCCCTGCCCTACCTCCTGCTCCTGCCCGCCCTCCTCCTCGAACTGCTCATCCACCTCGTCCCGATGGTGACGGGCATCGTGATGAGCTTCCGGGAGCTCACCCAGTTCTTCATCCGGGACTGGTCCCGAGCCCCTTGGACGGGCCTGCGCAACTACGAACTCGCCGTCGACGTCAACCGCCCCGTCGGTGAGGCCCTCCTCGGCTCCTTCCTCACCACCTGCCTGTTCACCCTGCTCTCCGTGGGCCTGTGCTGGCTGCTCGGAACCGCCGCCGCCGTGTTCACGCAAGGCAGCTTCCGCGGCCGCGGCTTCCTGCGGGCACTCTTCCTCGTCCCGTACGCCCTGCCCGTCTACGCGGCCGTCATCACCTGGGTGTTCATGTTCCAGCGGGACAACGGCCTGGTGAACCACGTCCTCCACGACCAGCTCGGCCTCGGCGGCGCCGAGCACACCTTCTGGCTCATCGGCGACAACAGCTTCTGGGCCCTGCTGACCGTCTCGGTGTGGAAGGGCTGGCCGTTCGCCTTCCTCGTCGTGACGGCCGCCCTCCAGAACATCCCGGGCGACCTCTACGAGGCCGCGGCCCTGGACGGCGCCGGCGTCTGGCAGCAGATCCGCCGGATCACCCTGCCCTCGCTCGGCGCGGTCAACCAGGTACTGGTCCTGGTGCTGTTCCTGTGGACCTTCAACGACTTCAACACGCCGTTCGTCCTGTTCGGCAAGGCGGCGCCCGAGGCCGCCGACCTGATCTCCGTCCACATCTACCAGTCGTCCTTCGTCACCTGGAACTTCGGCACCGGCTCGGCCATGTCCGTCCTCCTGCTCCTCTTCCTCCTCCTGGTCACCGCCGGGTACCTGCTCGTCACCACACGCGGACGGAGGAACGACGATGCCCGCTAGGCCCCGCGGTCCGCTCGACCCGCCCCTGTCCTTCCGGGTCGTCCGGGCCGTCTTCCTGACCCTGCTCGCCGGTTTCGTGCTGCTGCCCGTCTACGTGATGGTCACCAGCTCGCTCAAGCCGCTGGCGGACGTGGCGGGCCGGTTCCGCTGGATCCCGGGCGGGCTCACCGTCCGCCCCTACATCGACATCTGGCACACCGTCCCGCTCGCCAAGTACTTCCTGAACTCCCTGATCGTGGCCGGGGCCGCCACCGTCTGCTCCGTGGTCATCGCCGTCTTCGCGGCGTACGCCGTCAGCCGCTACCGGTTCCGCGGCAAGCGCCTGTTCACCGTCGCCGTGCTGTCCACCCAGATGTTCCCGGGGATCCTCTTCCTCCTCCCGCTGTTCCTGATCTTCGTGAACATCGGCAACAGCACCGGGGTGGCGCTCTACGGCTCCCGGGGCGGGCTCATCCTCGCCTACCTCACCTTCTCGCTGCCCTTCTCCATCTGGATGCTCATCGGGTACTTCGACTCGGTGCCCCGCGACCTCGACGAGGCGGCCACGGTCGACGGCTGCGGCCCGATCGGCGCGCTGCTGCGGGTCGTGCTCCCCGCCGCCGTGCCCGGGATCGTCGCCGTCGCCGTGTACGCCTTCATGACCGCGTGGGGCGAAGTGCTCTTCGCGTCCGTCATGACGAACGACACCACCCGCACCCTCGCCGTCGGACTGCAGGGCTACTCCACGCAGAACGACGTGTACTGGAACCAGATCATGGCCGCCTCGCTCGTCGTCAGCATCCCCGTCGTCGCCGGATTCCTGCTGCTGCAGAAGTACCTGGTGGCCGGACTCACGGCAGGAGCCGTCAAATGACCCTTTCCGAAAGCCTCCCCGCCGCCGACCGCGCCCTCGACCTCGCCGCCCTGCCCCGCGACTTCGCCTGGGGCACCGCGACCTCCGCCTACCAGATCGAGGGCGCGGTCGACGAGGACGGCCGGTCCCCCTCCATCTGGGACACCTTCACCCGCGTCCCGGGCGCCGTCGACGGCGGCCACACCGGCGACACGGCCTGCGACCACTACCACCGCTGGCGCGGCGACATCGGCCTCATGCGGCAGCTCGGCACCAACGCCTACCGGCTCTCCGTCGCCTGGCCGCGCGTCGTGCCCGGGGGAGACGGCCCCGCCAACTCCAAGGGCCTCGACTTCTACGACCGGCTGATCGACGCACTGCTCGCCGCCGGCATCGAACCCAACGTGACCCTCTACCACTGGGACCTGCCCCAGGTCCTCCAGGACCGCGGGGGCTGGCCCGAGCGCGCCACCGCCGAGCACTTCGCCGCGTACGCCGGTCTCGTCGCCGGACGGCTCGGCGACCGCGTCACCCAATGGGCCACCCTGAACGAGCCGCTGTGCTCGGCGTGGATCGGCCACCTGGAGGGCAGGATGGCCCCCGGCCTGACCGATCTCACCGCGGCCGTCCGCGCCTCCTACCACCTGCTGCTCGGCCACGGCCTCGCCACCCAGGCCGTCCGCGCGGCCGCCCCCGGAGCGCGGATCGGCATCGTCAACAACCTCTCCACCGTCGAACCGGCCACCGGCAGCGAGGCCGACCACGCCGCCGCCCGCCGCGTGGACGGCCACGTCAACCGCTGGTGGCTCGACCCCGTCCACGGCCGCGGTTTCCCCGCGGACATGCGCGAGGTCTACTGCGTGGACCTCCCCGAACGTCCCGGCGACCCCGCCGCCATCGCCGCCCCCCTCGACTGGACCGGCCTCAACTACTACTTCCCGCAGGTCGTCACCGACGATCCGGCAGGCCCCGCACCCTTCGCCCGCCAGATCGAGCGGCCCGGCGTCCCGCGCACCGCCATGGACTGGGAGGTCGACGCCGACGGCCTGGAGTCGCTGATCATGCGCCTGTACGAGGAGTACGGGGCCCAGCGTGTCCACATCACGGAGAACGGCTCCTCGTACCCCGACACCGTGGCCCCCGACGGCCGCGTCCACGACCCCGAACGCACCGCCTACCTCACCGCCCACCTGGCCGCCTGCGCCCGCGCGGCCCGCCGCGGCGCACCGGTGGCCGGCTACTACGCCTGGTCGCTGCTGGACAACTTCGAATGGGCCTACGGCTACGACAAGCGCTTCGGCCTGGTCCACGTCGACTACGCCACCCAGCGCCGCACGGTGAAGTCCAGCGGCCGCCGGTACGCCGAGATCATCGCCGCGCACCGCGCCCGCTGACGCTTCGCCGCACCGCGCCCGCCCTGCTTCTCGGGGCGGGCGCCGCGTGCGTGGTGGGATGGGCCCGGGGCGGGTCCAGCAGCTCACGGAGAGGTCGGGTAGATGGCGCAGGACAACACCATGCGAGCGATTGCCTATGAGACGTACGGCGGGACGGAGGTGCTCACCGAGACCCGGCTGCCCCTGCCGAAGGTCGCTCCGGGCGAGGTCCTCGTCCGGGTGAAGTACGCCGGTGTCAACCCCGTCGACTGGAAGGTCATGGCGGGCGGGCTCGACGGCCTGATGGACGTCGTGTATCCGGTGGTTCCCTGCTGGGACGTATCCGGCACCGTCGAGCGGGTCGGACCGGACACCCCCGAGTTCGCCGAGGGCGACGAGGTCATGGCCAACGCCCGTAAGGACTACGTGCACGGCGGGACCTGTGCCGAGTTCGTCACCGTGCCCGCACGGTCCCTCGCGCACAAGCCCGCCTCGCTCGGCTGGGCCGAGGCCGCCGGGCTCCCGCTCGCCGGCCAGACCGCCTACCAGGTGCTCACCCGGCTCGGCACCGGCAAGGGCGACACCGTCCTCATCCACGGCGCCGCCGGCGGCGTCGGCTCCCTCGGCGTCCAGATCGCCCGCGCGCTCGGGGCCCGGGTCATCGGCACCGCCTCCCCCCGCAACCACGACCGCGTCCGATCGCTCGGAGCCGAGCCCGTCGAGTACGGCGACGGACTCGCGGGCCGGGTGCTCGAACTGGCCCCCGAAGGAGTCACGGTCGTCGCCGACTTCGTGGGCGGGGTCCTCGCCGTCACCCGCGAAGTGCTGCACGACGAGGGCCGCCACGCCTCCATCGCCGACCCCACCGTCACGGGCTCGGGCGGCGAGTGGATGTGGGTCCGCCCGGTCGGCAGCGACCTGGAGGCACTGGGCCGCCTCGCGGACAGCGGACAGCTCACGGTGCCCGTCGCGCGGACCTTCCCGCTGTCCGAGCTGGCCGCGGCCTTCGAGCTGAGCCAGGGCGGCCACACCTCGGGCAAGATCGTCATCGAGCTCTGAACGTGAACGCCCGCTACGGGCCGACCGCCGGGCCCGGGCCCTGCCGAACCAGGTCCGGCACCTCGCCGCAGGCCGCCCACGTGACCTCGACGCCGGGCAGGCCGCGCGACCACGGCGCGGCCACGGCGGCGAGCTCCGCCGCGTCCGGCGGGGTGGCGCCGAGCCCGATCGCGTAGCGGGCCAGGCCCGGGCCCGTCCCGAAGGGATGCGGCCAGGCGTGCGCGTCGGCGGTCCCGGCCTCCTCCAGGGCGCCGAGCAGCGCCCGCATCCGGCCGCGTACCCGGCCCAGGACCGACTCGAACTCCCGTTCGTCGGGCGCCCGTACGGTAACCACCGCCCAGGCGGCGTGCCGCCGGTGCAGCGGCGGCGCCGCCAGGACCTCGCCGAAGGCCCCGGGATCCGTGTCCAGCAGCTCCCAGGCCCGGTACAGCTCCCGGACGAGCAGATCGCGCAGGCCCGGTCCCACCTGGGCCGTACAACTGCGGACCGGCTCGGAGGGGGTCAGGACCGTCACCGGGCCGGGACCCGGCGGCGAGGGCGCCAGGCCGACCGGCTCCCGCCAGTCCCACGCCGCCCACATGCCGAAGAACTCCCGCAGCAGGGCCTCGGGCGGTACCGGCCCGGCCGCGCTCACGGTGCGCGCGGCGAGCACCGCCCAGGCGAGGCCGGGCAGCGCCCCGAACGGCGCCGAGTCCAGACCCCGCGCCCTGGCCCAGGCCTTGACCTCCCGCGCCAGCCGGGTGAAGGCGTCGGACTCCCCGCGCACGAAGTCCCGTACGGCATCCGCGTCGCTCAGCGCGCTGAGCGCGACGGCCGGCGCCTCGCCCAGCTCCGACCGCCGAGCGAGCGCCTGCCCCGGTTCCACCGCGCCACAGCCGACCACCACCAGGTCCACATCCAGCGTCCCCAGCCGGAACCGCAGGCCCGGCACCCGCGCACCGGTCACCTCCCGCATCCGTTCGGCCTCGGGCAGCGCCGCTTCGACCCGTCGCCGCACCTCCGCGACATCGGGCGAGCCCGGCAGCGCCGCCACCAGGTCCAGGTCCGCGTGCGCGAGCTCGCAGCGCATGCGGCGCGATCCGGCCACCCGCAGCAGCCCGGGGCCGATCGCGTCGGCCACCCGATCGGCCGTGGCCATGGCGAACCGGGCGCCGACCGGCTCGGTGACGGGTCCGGTGACGGCTTCGCCGACCGGCTCCGCGGCCTCCGGCGCCACCCACCGCACCTCGCCGGTTCCCAGCGCCACCGTCGCCCGGACCCGCATCGGCCCGTCCCCGCGCCGCGACAGCACCGCCAGTTCCCCGACGCGCGCCGACGCTCCGCCGCCGAGCCGGGCGGTGAACTCCCGGGCCGCCCGCTGCGGATCCCGGCTGCGGCCCAGGGTCAGGTGCGGGGTGTACTCCCCGGTGCGCCCCAGGCACCCCGGGAACCGCCGCGCCAGCGCCCCGCGCAGCTCCTGCCACGGCTCGTCGCCGGCCGCCGCCGGATCCAGCCAGAGCGTGGCGTCCTCCCGGTGCCCGAAGCTGTGCACCCCCTCCAGCCGTGCCGTGAACGCGGGTGTCGCCGCCGCCACTTCGGCCAGCAGCGGCACGGCCTCCTCGAACGAGGACTCGGGTACGAAGCCGAAGAGCAGGTTGACGTGTGCGGGCCAGCGGTCGGCCTGCGGGTCGTACGCCCTGCGCAGCGCGTCCGCCGCCTCCGGGAGGCGGGGCGGCAGCCACGCCACCGCCGTACGCGCTGTCGCCGGTACGTCGAGCCGCGCGGGCCCGGCACCCGGTGCCCCCCACTCCACCGTCGCCTCCACCCCGTAGTGGTCGGAGACGAACAGGCCGTCCCGGTCCGGGGCGTGGCCGCGCAGCGCCGCCCGGGTCACCCGCGCCGGCCCGGAGGCCCTCAGCAGGATCCGGTCCAGCCGCGCCGCCCGCCCGGACAGCGAGCCCACCGCCGCCAGGGGATTGGCCACCGGATCGAACGTGGGCGTACCGTCGCCGGCCCCGTGCACGTCGGTCCAGGCATCCCGCATGCCCAGCGTGGCCGCGGGTCCCTCGGCTCCGGAGCGGCCGTCGTTGAAGTCGCCCAGCAGCGCCACCGGGGCCTCCAGGCCGCCCAGCCCCTCCGCCAGCCGTGTCAGTTCGGCGGCCCGCCGTACGTCTCCGTTCTCGGTGTGATCGCTGGTCAGGTGGGTCGCGGCGACGACCAGGGGGCCGCCCGCGACGTCCACCGTGACCGCGGTGACCGCCTTGTGCGGTCCGAGCCGGTGCAGTCCCGCCTCCCGTACCGGCAGCCTGCTCAGCACCAGCAGCCCGTACTCGGCGACGTCGCGGCCGCCCGGATCCGCGGCGAGCGTGTACCGCTCCCGCACCCAGTCCTCGGCCAGCAGCATGCCGAGCAGTGCGGGCTCGACCTCCTGGAGCGCGATGACATCGGCATCGGCGGCCGAAAGATCGGCCAGCAGCAGCGGCCTGCGCCGAGCGGTGGCGATGAGCGGGGCGTCGTACCGGTCCCAGAGGGTGTTCCAGGTCAGCAGCCGTACCGCGGTCGCGGCCCCCGTCCCGCCGTGGGGAGGAGCCTGTGCCGGCCGCCAGCCGCCGCCGTCCGCCGGATCCCACGCGTACGGGGTCCGGGCGGTGAAGAACGGCGCCCGCAGCAGGCGCGGATCACGCACCCGCCCTGCGGCGGTGGCGTCGATCCGGTCCACTCCCGTGGCCCGGTCCCACACCAGTTCGCCGTCCGCCTCGACGAACAGCACGCGGTGCCAGGGGATGTCGCCGCCGGGCACGAAGGACGGCAGCGGCACGCGCTTCGGGGCGGCTCCGCGCTGGAGCAGCCCGAGGACGAACCGCGCCGGATCGAACCGGGGGTCCCAGCGGACCTGGTGGTAGAGCTCCTCGCTGGTACGCATCAGTGCTCCCCGCCCGCCGCGGCGCCCAGGCCGCCCGCCGTGTCCTCGACGCCGCCGCCCGCGCCGATGTACCAGGTCCGGTGCGCCTGACCGGGGTACGGCGGGCTGAACCGGTGCAGCTGCGAGTCCAGCACCCCTGGCGGCACCGGGTCCGTGCGCACGGCGTTGCGCCGTACCAGCTCCTCCTCGTCGACCAGCACGACGGCGTGGGTGACCAGCGCGTCGCGGCGGCGCGCGACCGAACCGGCCAGTCCCCGCTGCTGGTCGGTGAGGGAGGTGGCGTCCCACACGACCGTGCCCCCGCGGGCCAGAGCGGCGTCGAGGAGGTCGAGCCCCTCGCTCAGCACCTCCGTGTTGGCCCGCTGGTCCGCACGGGAACCCCGGGCGGTGCGCAGGTCGTCGAGACTGATGTAGGTGTCCACCCCGGGCAGGGCGCGTCCGAAGGTGCTCTTGCCGCTGCCCGAGGGGCCGCACAACTGCACCAGCCGGGGGAACGTTCCGTCGCGCCAGCGCCAGGTGGCCGCGACCGCCTCCTCCGCCGTGCCGATCCGGCCCAGCGCGAACGCGCGCCGCGCCTCGGCCCAGCAGCGGTCGGCCGCGTCCGCGTCGAGCGCACCGAGGGGTTCCCGCAGCGCGGTGCGCAAGGCTCCGAGCGGGTCGGGGTCGAGCAGCCCCGCCTCCTCGGCGCACAGCGCGGACCATTCCACGTACTCACGGGCCTGCGCGTCCCCGGCCGTCGCTCCCGCCAGCGCGTGCAGCACGCCCAGATCGGCGGCGGCGGCCATCCGGACCAGCCCGGCCCGCCGCTCCGTGTCGGGGAACGGCCGCTGGAGGTACGGGTACAGCCCGAGCAGGTCCGACACCCGCCGAGCGGGCCCCATCCCGAGCGGTCCCGCCGCGAGCCGCGCCGCGACCCGGCCCCGCGGCGCGCGGTGCAGCACGGCGGCCAGTACCCCGGCCAGCCGGGCGTCGCCGGTCCGCCCCGATCCGTCCGTCCGCGCGGCGACCTCGGCCACGGCATCGGCGACGGCATCGGCGACGGATCCGGTCCCGGCATCGGTCCCGGGATCGGTTCCGGAGACATCGCCGGCCTCGGCGGCGCCGGACGCCCAGGGCGCACCCGTCACCCCGGCCGCCGTCAGCAGCTCCGCCGCGTCGGCCTGCGCACCCGACCGGACCGCCCACAACGGGGCGGCCGGGCCGAGCCCGTTCGGTACGACCGGTGCGAACATCCAGTGCGTGTCCGTCTGCACGTGCCCGCCGCGCACCCACTTGGCCACGCACCGCCCGAAATCCTGGTACGCGAAGCCGTCCACGGTCCGAACGACGTACCCCTCCTGCCGTGCGGTGTCCAGCTTCAGCCTGCGCAGCGCACGCTCGTCGAAGACGCCCCGCCACAGCACGCGCGGAGCGGGAACTCCCAGACCGCGCAGGAAACGTACGGTCCCGTCCCAGTCCAGGCAGTGCTCCCCGTCCCACACCGAGAACCCGTAGAACCAGCTGTCCAGGTCCTCGTACGCGAGCGAATGCCGGGCGTACAGGTTCTCCCCGCACACCCGCCAGCCGGCCGGGATGCCCGCGCCGATCCGCCCCTGGAGGCCCTTGACCCACGCCCGCGAGGGGTGGTGGGCCGAGTCGAGCGAACGCGCGTGCAGGCCGTCCGCGTACAGGGTGGTGTTCTCCCCGTCGAGCTTCTCGGTCACCACGACCTCGCGGCCGGCCAGCCCCGCCCATGCCCCCGGCCCCGTCACCCGGACATCGTCCGCGCTCGCCCCGGGAGACCAGGGCAGATGGGGCGTACGGGGGTAGTGCGTGCGCATGGTCTGCTCCTGCTCGACGACGTGGTGCCCCGTCACTGTAGGTATCCGGAGCAGCCCCCATCCATCGAATAACGGCCCGCCCGCGCCGGGCGGCCCGCTCAGGGGCGGCGGCCGGACCAGGCCACCAGCCGGTCGAGGGCGGACGCGTCCGCGGCCACGGGGACGACCTCGCCGTACGGGATACGGCCGCCGCGGGTTTCGGCGGGCAGTGCCCGGCGTACCACCTCGACCAGCCGCTCCAGCAGGCCGGTGTCCCAGTCCGGCCGCTGTCCGGTGGCGGTGGCGAGGTCCCAGGTGTGCAGGGTCAGTTCGTTGGTGTACACGGCCGCCGCGACCACGCCCGGCTTGACCCCCATCGGCAGGCGCAGGTCGCGACCCAGCACCGCCGGGTCCGCCCACACCCGCGCCACCTCGCGGGCGGCCGGCTCCCAGGCGGCCGCCCACTCACCGTCCGCGAGCTCGTCGGCGAAGGACGGGACGCTGAAGGGGTCCTCACCACGCCCGATCACCGCGATCCGCCGCAGCACGCCGACGAGGTGGCTCGACAGGCGCCGGACGTCGAACTCGGTGCAGGGCGTCGGAAGGTCGTACTGGTCCGGCCGGACGGCGGCCAGGGTACGCCCGGCGAGGGCGACGGCAGCCGCCAGATCCGGACGTGTGTCGGCGCCGGGGGAGGAGGACGGGGCGGAAGGGGCGGACAGGGCGGTGGTGAACTGCTCGGTTTCGGTCATGACCTCATCCTGGCGGGCAAAGTGGCCACCTTCTGGCCAGTTTTCCGGGGAGAATCGTGTCCATGCGAAACGACTCCCATGAAGGCTGACCGGCTGGTGGCGGCCCTGCTGTTCCTCCAGGCGCGCGGGCGCGTCACCGTCCCCGAAGTGGCCGAGGAACTCGACGTCTCGGAGCGGACGGCACGGCGCGACCTGGAGGCACTGGCCGCCGCCGGGATCCCCGTCTATTCGCAGCGCGGCCGGGGCGGTGGCTGGTCCCTGGTCGGCGGCGCCCGCACCGACCTCACCGGCCTGACCGCCGACGAGATCCGGGCGCTGTTCCTCGTCGCCGGCCCCCAGGCCACCACCCCCGAACTGCGCACCGCGCTGCGCAAACTGGTCCAGGCCCTGCCGGCCACGCTCCGCGGCGGCGCCGAGGCCGCCTCGCGGGCCACCGCCGTCGACGGCACGGACTGGTCGCGCACTCCCGTCACCGCCGACGTCCCGTACCGCTCGGCCCTCCAGCGGGCCGTGGTGGACGGCACCCGGATCCGCCTCGGGTACGCGGGCGCCGGCAAACCGGCCGCCGTCCGCACCGCCGACCCGCTCGGACTCGTGACCAAGGCAGGAGTCGAGTACCTCGTGGCCGGTACGGAGGAAGGGCTGCGCACCTTCCGGCTCAGCCGGGTCACCTCGGTCGAGCCGACCGGCGAACCCGCCCACCGGCCACCGGACTTCGACCTCGCCACGGCCTGGCGGGAACTGGCGGGGGCCATGGAGGACAGGCTGTACGCGGTGACCGCCCGGGCCCGGGTCGAACCCGGCGCGGTGGCACTGCTGGCACGGCTCTCCGGCGGCCGGCTGCGCGTCGGTGGCACGCTGCCCGACGGCTGGACGGAGGCCTGGGTCGACGGCCCGGCGCCGAGGGCGCTGGCCGCGCACCTGTCCGGACTGGGAGCCCGGATCGAAGTGCTCGATCCGCCGGACGTACGGGAGTGGCTGGCCCGGCTGGGTGCCGAACTCGCCGGGCTCTACGGACCGCCCCCGGACGACGGGCCGGCGTGACGCACCGCCCCGGGCGGACTCAGCCGCCGGCCGGTACCGCGGCGGCCAGCCCGCCGCCGGCCGCGAAGTGCAGCCGGTCCAGCCGGGCCGCGTACGGCCAGCCCGCCGCCCGGTAGAAGCACAGGTCGCTCGGGATCGGCACCGCCCGCAGGTCGGCGGCGTGCGTCCCGGCCGGCAGTGCGGCGGCCGCCGCGAGCAGCGGGTCCGCGGATCCCGCCCACTCGCCGACCGGGGCGGGCCGCGGCCACGGCTCCCCGGTGTTGGGGAACAGCCACCGGGTGTCCCGGGAGACCCGGCCCGCGAAGTCCGGGCCGTCCGCGGCCTGCCGGGCCAGCCGGGCGAAGGTCAGCAGCAGGTCCGGCAGGGATTCGGCGACCAGGGCCACTTCGGGGTACTCCCGCAGCGCCTTCGCCTCGGCGGGCACGGAGACGGCGTACCCCCACCGCCCGGTCTCCGGGTCGACGCGGATCTGCAGGAGCGCGGGGCTGTGCCCGTACCCGACCCGGGTCAGCGGCCAGTACGTGCCGTCGCCGCCCATCATGCGGTGCACCTCGGGGTCCACCTCGTGCTCGGGGGCTCCGGGCAGCAGCCGCAGCGCGGGCAGTCCCGCGATGGCCACACCGCCGATCTCCCGCAGCACGCACCGGACGTCGGCGGGCACCGGGGCCCCCCAGCCGTCCATGGTGCGGTCGCCGACGCCCGCTTCGAGTACGGCGAAAGAGGGGAACTCGGCGGCCAGCGCGCGCAGTTCGGCGACCGCGCGGTCCGCGGCATCCGCCGGCGGACGGTGCCTGCGCACCGGCCGCCCGAGGAAGTCCCCGCTCACCACGCTGCGCAGCAGCAGCGCCCGGCCGTCGCCCACGATCCGGTACTGGACCTCGCTGCTCCCGGTGTCGGCCGTGTCGTGGGAGGTGGAGAAGTACGGTTCCCAGCCCACCGCGCACGGGTAGCCGGGCAGATCGCGCAGGTCGACGAGATCGGTGAGCGAGTCGCCGCGTCCGACGAGCGCGGCGAGCCCGGTGTCCGTCCCCTCGGCCACCTCGACGGTCGGGACGGCCGGTACGAAGTGCTTCGCGGCGGGCCGGTCCGCCGTCCCTTCGGCGAGCCGCTCCGTGAAGCAGGCGAGCCAGCCGACGAACTCCGGGGCCTCGACGGTGACGTCCGCGTCGTCCCCCCACGGACGGACGGCCACGACCGGCCCCCAGCCGACGGGGCCGACGCCGACGATCAACGAGCCCTCGCCGAAGTCCAGTTCACCGAGGGTCCAGTAGCCGTCCGCGAACACCGCGCGACCGCGCGGCCCGAAGAGGTACTCGTGCGCCTCGCTCTCCAGCCCGCCGATCTCCCGCAGCACGATCCGGACGTCCTCCGGGACCGGGACGGCCCAGCCGTCCAGCTCCGCGTCGGTGAACCCGTCGAACAGCTCGACCTCGTGCGGCCGTTCCCGCGCCAGCTCGCGCAGCGCACGGACGACGGCCGCGGCCGCCTCCGGTCCCGCGTCGTTCATGTGCCCGCTCCCCGAGTCGTCCGCCGTGCGGTTTTGAGGGTAACCGCCGGTCGGGCCGGACACCCCCGCTACCGGCACAGGGCCACGATGGAGGGAGACACCGTGCCGCGGGCCGCCTCGCACAGCTGCGTCATGTCGTACGTACGCGGCGGCGCGGGACGGGACTCGGCCTTCGCCGGGGGGCGCTTGTGGGGCCTGGCCGGGGGTGCGGGGCGGGCGGGCTTGACGGGGTTGACGGGCGTGTACGCCCCCACGGGCCTCTGCGGCCGGTGCCGCCGGGTCGGCTCGGCCGCCCGGTGCGGGGGTTCCGGGGCCGCCGCCGCCGGTACCGGATCCGCCGGTGCGGGCTCCCGGGCCTGCGGGGCCTGCGGGGTCTGCGGGGTCTGCGGCGTGGTCTCCGCGGCGTTCGGGAGGTAGCCCAACGGCAAGGCGGGGACGGCTGGTTGGCGCGGCTCCGTACGGTCGGCCGCAGGCGCCAGCCGCGGAACTTCCGGCGGGGCGGCGGGATGCACGGTCACGCATCCGGTGGTCATGGCGAGTGCGGCAAGGGTCAGGGGCAGGGCCCGGCGCAGCTGCATCCGCCCACCCTGCCGTACCGGCCGCCCCGGGGCGGTACCCGTCATGCGGATGGGTGAAGTCGGCCGCCGCCCGGTGACGGCCTGACCCGAAGGACACCCCCTAGCCCCGGCCTTCCGGCCGGGTTGCCAGGCGCAGGGCGTGTTCGAGGGGGCCGCGGTGGAGTGGACTGCCGGCGTACAGGCGTTGCCAGGCCCAGGTCAGGGTGAGCGCGGCTGCGCTGAAGGCGATCCAGGCGGGCCAGGAAGCCGCGCCGTGGGCCGGGCCGGCCAGGACCAGCGCGTGGACCACGTACGCGCTCAGTGCCATCGCCCCGAGCACCGTGAGCGGCCGCAGCAGTCGGGCCCCCAGCCGGAGTCGCGCGGCGAGCGCGCACAGGCCGATGAGGGCGCAGCCCACGCCCGCGTTGCCGAGCGTCTCAAGCGGGGTCTGGCTGTAGGGGTCGGCGACGAGGAGCCAGTCCCAGGAGGTGCTGGGCACGGCGCCGTACTGCCCGCGCAGCACCTCGCGTACGGGGTCGGCGGCGGCCGCGGCCTGCGGGTGGTGGGCGGCGATCGCGTCCAGCAGCCGGTCCCGGGAGCCGAACACGTGGGTGGCGAGCCAGGCGGAGCCGTAGCCGGCCACGGCGGCCGCCGTGCCCCAGACGGCCATCCGTCCGGCAACCGCCCGCTCCCGGACGTCGCACAGGCGGGCCAGGGCCATCCCGGCCAGGACGTACGGGAAGTAGGTGGCCAGCGGATACGCGCCGGTGAGCAGCAGCTCGCAGAGCACCCGGCCCAGCCCGGCCCAGCTGGTGAAATCGGCGGCTTCGGGGACCAGTCCCCGCCCGGAGGTCCCGTACCCGAACACCGGGCCCAGCAGGAAGGACAGCAGCGGGCCCGCCGCCACCGAGACCGCCGCGACGGCGGCGAGCACCGGGGTGGAGAGCCGGGAGAAGGGTTCGGCGGCGAGGAAGTACACGGCGAAGAAGGCCAGGATGACCAGGATCCCGGGCCACAGCGAGGCCAGGAACACGCCGAGCAGGGCCAGGATGGCGGAACGGATCAGCAGGGGGCGGTAGCGCCGGGTCCACCCGCCGGCCGGGTCGCGGTCCCGCTGGGCGAGTACCAGGGAGAAGCCGGCGAGGAGGGTGAAGAGCGCCGGGGCGCGGCCGTCGGCAGCGATGATCAGAAACCCGGCGCCTCCGGGCCGCGCGCCCGGGCCGACGTGCACGGCGAACATGCCGAGCACGGCGAGCCCGCGCACGGCGTCGACCCCGGCCAGCCTTCCGGAACCGGTGTTCCCCGGACGGGAGGCGCGTGGCACGGCTGGGTCTCCTCGGTCCGGTGACGTGGTCGGACCGGCGGGTTTCATACCGCCAGTCCGCCTCCGGACCGTAGCAAGGACCGCATAACCAGGTAATAAGGAGGTATAGGGGCGGCAAAGCGGAGCTGGCGGGGGGCTGCCGCAACCACCGGGAGGCTGCCGTAACCAGCGGGCCGCGCCCGCTGTTGCACAGTCGGCGGGTCCACCCACGGTGAACGGAGTTCCGATGCCGCAGTTGACCGACGAGGCCGTGCCCGAGCAGGGCGGCGCAGCGACCGACGAGCACCGGCGGGCGGGGACCTGGATGACCCCGGAGGCCTACGGTGCCTCGCGCGCCGTGCTGTGGACCGGCGCCGTCGTCCTGGTCACCGACGTCGACGGCCGGGTCCTGGTGCAGAGCGTCGACTACCGGGCCGACCGGATGCTGCCCGGCGGCGCCGTGGACGCGGGCGAGGCGCCGTCGGCCGCGGCGGCGCGCGAGGTGCGCGAGGAACTGGGCGTCGACGGGTGCTACCGCCGCGGCCTCGCCGTGGACTGGATCCCGGCCGACACCCCGGGCTTCCCGGCCGGGATGCGGTTCCCCGGCGAGATCCTCCATGTCTACGACGGCGGCACGTGGACCCAGGACCGGATCGACTCCGTTCGCCTTCCGCCCCAGGAGATCACCGGCATCCACTTCGCCGAACCGGCCGACCTGCCCGACCTGATGGACGCGGGAGACGCTCGCCGCGCCCTGTCGGCACTGCGCGCCCGGATCAACGGCTGCGGGACCGCCCTGCTGGAGGACGGCCGTCCCACCGTGCCCACCGCCCTCGACCGGCTGGGCGTGCTGCGCACCCGCCGGGAGCCGCAGCACGGCGCCTGGCACCCGGGCCCGGTCCCCGCGCGGCTGCCCGTACGGGACCGCTCCGGGTGGCTCTTCGCCCCCGACGGCCGGGTCCTGCTCCTGATCGACCGAGCCACCGGCGCCGCCCAGCTCCCGCCCCCGACGGCCGCACCGGCCGCCGGGGCCGTCGAGCTCGGCTACCGACACGGCGACCAGGGCGTCCACGCCCGCACCGCGGCCCGCCTCACCGGGCTCCCGCCGGCGGCGGACCCGGCGTACGCCCGCCTCCTGGCCACCCCCGAACAGGTCCGCGAACTGAGCGACTGGGGCCGGGCGGGCGACGACGAACTCGCGGCGGTCCACACGGCCCGCACCCACCTGTCCCTCCCGGCCCCGCCCCGCACCCCGCCCACGGAACTCCCGGAGCCGGGCAGCTGCTGGTGACGACCGACGCACCGGCCGGACCGGCCGCGTCCGCCGCCATGATCGGGAAATCCGGCGTCCGCGGTCCGCGGTCCCGCAGCATGGGGCCATGAGCGACAGTGCGATCACCTACACCCTGTACATCCAGGCCGATCCCGACCGGGTCTGGCAGGCCCTCACCGATCCTGCCCTCACCCGCCGTTACTGGGGCCTGAGCTTCGAGACGGACTGGGCCGTGGGCTCGACGATGGCCTGGGTCGAGCGCGGGGCCAGCACCAGCGACCCCGAGCAGGTGGTCCTGGACTGCGTCCCGGACCGCCTGCTGTCCTACACCTGGCACACCTTCAGCCCGCAGTGGGCGGCCGCGGTCGGGGTAGACGAGGAGCTGCGGGCCGAACTGGCCGGGGAGCGGCGCACGAAGGTGACGTACGAGATCGAGCCGGTCGGCGACGCCCTCGCCCGGCTGACCATCCTGCACGAGGGCTTCGAACCCGGCGGCACGCTGATCGGCATGTGCGGACGCGCCTGGCCGATGCTCGCCTCCAGTCTCAAGACCCTCTTGGAGACGGGAGCCCCGCTGCCGGAGCCCGGGGACGGGACGGAACAGGGGTACGGCGGGCACGAGGCGTACGAGACCCGCGAGACCCGCGGGATCGACGACGCCGGCGACACCGGCGGGTCCGGCGGCAGCTGACCGGCGGGCAGGGAGAGCCGACCCGGGCGGCAGCCTCCCGGCTCTCCCCGCCCCGCCCCAACACCCGTACGCCGCGCCTGAGATCATGTGTACCGAACACTGATCAGGAGCGCAGACATGGCACGCGAGCACGGCACGGGGCGGACTCTGGGCGAGATCCTGGACGCGGCTGCGGAGGGGCGGTTTCCGCCGCCCGACGGCGGCACGACCGTGGTACCGCAGGAGAACCGGCGCGACGCGGGCGTCATCGCCTTCACCGCGCACTCCGTGGTGTTCACCGACGAGGACCCGGACTGGGTGCGGTCCACCCTCGAAGCCCTCACGTGCGACGCCCTCGCCGCCACCATGAACGCGCGCTTCCTGGCCGCGCTGCTGGACCGTACGGGCCGCACCACCGACACCGTCGACCTGCTCACCGTCGCCGGACCGCTGGCCGGCGAACCCCCGCTGGAGCTGCGCGAGATCGCCGACCCCGACCACCCCCGGGTACGGCGGGCCCTGCACCGCCGGGACGGCGTACGGGTCTGGGCGGCGGACGGGGGAGTCGTCGTCCTCGGCCGGGGCGTCGCGGGCCGCTGGGAGACGGCGATAGAGGTGGACGAGGACGTCCGCCACCGCGGACTCGGGCGGGACCTGGCCCGCGCGGCCCGCCACCTCGTCCCCGACGGGCAGCCGGTCTGGTCCCAGCAGGCCACCGGCAACGCCCGCAGCGTCCGCGCCTTCCAGGCCGCCGGCTACCGCCCGGTCGGCGCGGAGGCGCTGATGCTGCCTCCCGCGGGCTGAGCACCGCGGGCTGAGCACCCCGAGGGGCACCGCGAGGGCACTGCGAAAGGCGCCCGGAGGCAGCCCGAAAGCGCCCCGAGGGCACCCTGACCACCGGCCGCTCACGGCGGTCGTGTGGAATGGGTGCCATGGGGAGAGGGAAGAAGCAGCAGCGGCACACCATCGGCCTGCCGCGTCACGCAGAGGCCGGGCCCGCGGCGGGCGGCCGGGCGGAGCGCGTCCTTGAAGGCGTCGGCCGATGAGCCGTTCCGATGCCGGTACGCCGCCCGAGCACTGGCGTTACGGCCGCCACCTGGAGTTCCTGGCCGTGGCGCCGGGTGAGTCCGCCGAAGCCGAGGCCGTGGCCGCGGTGCTGCGCGACCCCGACCCGGTGATGGCCGAGAGCGCGGTGGTCACCCATCTGAACCGCCGGGCGGCCCGGCTGCTGGCCGACGAGGGGTTTCCCGCCTGGGCGCAGGCCATGACGGCCGCGCTCGCCGGCCGGGCCTTCCCCGAGCGGCGGCTGCGCGAATGGACCCTGCTCAAGGCGATCACCCGCGGCGAGGCGTGGTCCGCGGCGGAGCTCACCGCCGCCTCCGACTGGTGCCAGCGCACCGCCGCCCAGTCCCTGACCTCGTACGAGGCCCTGCGGCTGCTCGCCGCCGAGGCCCGCACCCGCCGGGTCCGCAACGCGGCCGCCGATCGGCTGCGCCGCCGCACCCTGGCCTGACCAGGCCTGCCCCGCCCCCGTCCGGGCGGGGCGTACGTACGTGCCTCAGAGGCCCTTGCGTACCCGGGCGGCGCGGCGGGCCTCGGCGGTCTGCCGGGCCTCCATCGTCTTGCGGGACTCCTTGCCCCTGCCCGGGCGGCCCGGGCGGGTGCCCATCCCGCGGAAGCCGAGCTCCGACCCCGAGGGCTTGCCCTTGGCGTCGGTCGGCGCGGAGCCGGCCAGCGGCACCCCGGAAGGAGCCTTCGCGCCGGTGATCCGGCTCAGGGCCGCCTCGCCGGAGCGCACCTGGGTGATGGTCGGCCGGACCCGGGCGTCGGCGAGCAGCCGGACGATGTCCCGCCGCTGGTTCGGTGTCACGAGGGTGACGACCTTGCCGGACTCGCCGGCCCGGGCGGTACGGCCGCCCCGGTGCAGGTAGTCCTTGTGGTCGGCGGGCGGGTCGACGTTGACCACGAGGTCGAGGTCGTCGATGTGGATACCGCGCGCCGCGACGTTGGTCGCGACCAGCACGGTCACGGCGCCGCTCTTGAACTGCGCCAGGGTCCGGGTGCGCTGCGGCTGCGACTTGCCGCTGTGCAGCCCCTCCGCCCGGACGCCCATGGCCCGCAGGTGCTTCACGAACTGGTCGACCCCGTGCTTGGTGTCGAGGAACATCAGCACCCGGTTGTCGCGGGCGGCGATCTCGGTCGCCGCCGAGATCTTGTCGGCCGCGTGGATGTGCAGCACGTGGTGGTCCATCGTGGTCACCGCGCCCGCCTGCGGGTCGACGGAGTGCGAGACCGGGTCCTTCAGGTACGTGCGCACCAGCTGGTCCACGTTGCGGTCCAGGGTCGCCGAGAACAGCATCCGCTGCCCCGCGTGGTGCACCTGATCGAGGATCTCCGTGACCTGCGGCATGAATCCCATGTCGCACATCTGGTCCGCCTCGTCGAGCACGGTGATCTTCACCCGCTCCAGGTGGACGTCACGCCGCCCGACGAGGTCGCTCAGGCGCCCGGGGGTGGCCACCACGACCTCGGCGCCGGTGCGCAGCGCGCTCACCTGCCGCCCGATGGAGAGCCCGCCGACCACGGTGGCCATCCGCAGCTTCAGGGCCTCGGCGTACGGAGCCAACGCGTCGGTCACCTGCTGCGCCAGCTCGCGCGTCGGCACGAGGACCAGTGCCAGCGGACGCTTCGGGTCCGCCTGCTGTCCCGCGGTGCGCGCCAGCAGTGCCAGGCCGAAGGCGAGGGTCTTGCCGGACCCGGTCCGGCCGCGGCCGAGGACGTCCCGGCCGGCCAGCGCGTTGGGGAGCGTCGCGGCCTGGATGGGGAACGGCTCCTTGACCTCCAGCGAGGCCATGGTCGTCATCAGCTCAAGGGGCAGGTCGAGCTCGGCGAACGACGCCACCGGCGGCAGCGCCGGATTCTTCGGCTCGTGCATCGTGAACTCGCCCTGCGGCCCGATGTTCCGGGGGGCCTTGCCGCCGGACTTGGCCCCGGCCTTGGCACCGCCCTTCACACCGAAGCGTCCATGAACTGACGGGTTCCTCATGCAGGGCCTTTCGAAGCGGAGTGAAGAAGAAGGAAGAAGAAGATGCTCAACCGCCCATGGTACCAGCGGGGGGCTACTGCCCCCCGGTCTCCGGTTCCCCGTCCAGCTCCCCCGACCGCACCTGCGCGCAGTGGGTGCGCACCTCGGCCGCGGCGCGTTCGAACCAGTCGGCGATCACGGCGATCTCGTCGGGGGTGTAGTCGGCGAACAGGGCGCCGAGCCGGTCGTAGAACGGCTGGTAGACCGCGACGACCCGGGCGGCGGCCTCGGGCTCGGCCACCACCCGCACCCGGCGCCGGTCGGCGGGGTCGGGCCGGCGCCGCGCGTATCCGGCGCGTTCCAGGCGGTTGAGGACCCCGGTGACGGCGCCGGTGGTGAGGTCCACCAGCTCGGCGAGGTCCCCGGCGGCCAGCGGGGTGTCCCCGGCGCCCAGGATGTGGCCCAGGCAGGTCAGGTCGGTGACGTTGAGCCCCAGCCGCTGGGCGACCTCCTGCTGTCCGACGATGCCCAGGGCGACGTACCGGTCCATGCGCGCCAGCGCCTCCTCGGCCGTGGCCGGGGGGCGGGTCTTGCCCTCCACGCACATACTCCTTAGCATCTAAGCAACTTAGCTCGTGAGATAAATGAATCCTCTCTCCGAGCCTACTGCCGACTGCCCGACCAGGGAGAACCATGAGTGCGCACGGTCACGTCGATCTCGGCCACACAGTGGCCGGCTGGACCGGTACGGCCCTGGCCCTGCTGGGCTTCGCCGGAGCGGGCGCAGCGGTGTGCGCGGCGTGGACCCCCGGCATCTGGCTCGGCCTCGGCGTCGTCGCCGCGGCCGGGATCGTCACCTGGCTCCTCCACCTCGCGGGGTGGGGCAAGCCGAGCGGGCCCCGCCCCGAGGCCGAGTGGGACTGGCGCACCCGGGACACCGCGGCGCACACGGGCCACGCCGCGTGCGTGGGCTGCCGGGTCGGCGGACCGAGGCGAGCCCGCGCAGCAGCCCCTCGGCCTCGATCCGCCGCGTCGCTGCCCGCCGCGGACAGCAGCGCATGAACATGCGGGTGGAGTGTTCCCCGTAGTGGATGGCCCAGTCGCCGCCCGGCTAGTGGAAGTAGGCGAGCGCGTGGCGCTCCCCGGTCCGCGAGCCGCACCTTGTGCGGGGTCGACAGCAGGGCGCGGCCCGTCAGGAACTCTCCCCGGCGATCGGCGGGCGCACGGACAGCCCGCCCACCTCGTCCTGCGCGCCGATCCCCAGGAGCCCGCGGTCGGTGTGCGCGGCGATCCCGCGCTCCGTGGTCCGTGAGGCGGCCGGGAAGCGCAGGACCCGCATGTGGTGCCAGCCGCCGCGGGTCAGCCCGGCCGGCCCCGTCCCCGGTCCGGCTCCGTCGGAACCGAGCCCGAGCCCCAGCCCGAGCGCCACGAGCCGCAGCAGCCGCTCGCCGGGACCGCCCACCCCGGCCGGGTAGGCCTCCATGGCCGCGCGGTGGCCGGAGTCGGGGCAGGGCGCCGGCCCGTGGCAGGGCAGTCCGCTCCCCGCCGGCAGGTCCGGGGTGACGGTGAAGATCTCCGACGCGTCCCGCTCGCCCGCCGTGGCGCGATCGGCGGGCTCCAGTCCGGTGGCGCGGAGGAAGTCGGCGACCTTGCCCGGCGTGTCGAGGGCGACCGCCAGTTCCGGGGCCGGGGCGCCCGGCTCGACGGCCGTGTACTCGGGCGGGAGGTCCGCGACGGCGCTACGGATGGCGCCGCGGCTGACGTCATGGTCGCGGGAGAGGGCGGCGTTGCCCTTCGCCCCCCTCGGCGGCCCGCAGCGTTCGCCGGCGGCGGCGAGGGTCTGCATCATGGTCCATCGCGGAGAACGAGCCATCGTGGATGCGCAGGGCGAGGCGGTCGCGGTGCAGGACGTCGAGCACGTCGAGGATGTGCCCGGTGCCGCGCACCAGGCGGAACATCTCGGAGATGTGCACAGTGTCGCCCGGCCGCGCGTACGCGAGCGGCTCGCCGAACTTCGGCCGCTCCAGCGGGTGAAGGCGGCTGGAGGTCCCGGCCTGCTTCTAGAAGACAACCGGGTCCTCGATCCCGGCCTCGTCCAGCACCAGGTTCTGGCGGTCGGCCGACTGCTGGTCGGCCGAATCGGCGGCGCCGCCGGGCGCCGGAAAGCCCGGATTCATTTGACGCGCGCCACGCCTGTAGTCATTCGTTCCTTTGGCCAGAAGAAGCGACCGGAAGCCCCCTGGCAGTGAGCTCGATGGCGCCGGTCGTCTCGCCGGATCTACCCCCTTTTCCGAGCGCGACAAACCATCGCCGGGATCCAAGGGTGGGCTCGCCATAAGGCAGACGGACATCGGGAGCGCAATAGCGATATACGGAACGGCGGAATGCGTGATACGCCATACGGTCAGCCGCCATGGATTCAGTCGTAGGGCCATGGCTTGCCAGGTAAGTCAAGACTTACCTTTAGGGAACTTTGACCGTATGGTGTGGCTCGAATCGAAGGAGTCCCCTGTTGTCGAAAATGAATGATCCCGCTGTGCGTGCGGTTGCATCGGAGCGGGATTATGTGTCCTCGTTATATGGGTTGCTCACCGAGCGGCTTTCCGAGGCGCGAGTACACCGAGCGAGTGTGCTGAAGGCGCCGGCGGAAAGCGCCGGTGAGGCATACGAGAGAGAAATCGCCGCCGAGCGTCTGGCCAAGGAAATCGGCCGGCTGGAGGGCGCCGAAAAGGGGCTGGTCTTCGGGCGCATCGACTGGGCGGATGGCACGGCCCTGCGCATCGGGCGGATCGGACTGCATACGGAAGAGGATGACCTGCCTCTGCTCGTGGACTGGCGCGCGAACGCGGCGCGGCCCTTCTACGAGGCGACACCGGTCCACCCGATGGGCCTGCGGCGGCGCCGGCACCTGCGCCTCGAGGAGCGCACGGTCATATCGGTGAGCGACGAACTGCTGGACGGGACCGCCCCGACCGACGAGGACGTCGTGGGGGACGGCCCGTTGACCGAGGCTCTGTCGGCGCGGCGTACGGGCAGGATGCACGCGGCCGTCGCGACGCTGCAGGCCGAGCAGGACGAGGTCGTCCGCTCCGCCCACCGCGGGGTGACCGTGGTGCAGGGAGGGCCCGGCACCGGCAAGACGGTGGTCGCACTGCACCGGGCGGCCTATGTCCTTTACGCGTTCCCGCGCGCCGCGGAGGAGGGCGTCCTGGTGGTGGGCCCGAACGCCCGGTTCCTCGACTACATCTCCCAGGTCCTTCCCTCGCTCGGCGAGAACGACGTCGTTCTGGCGACCTGCCGGGAACTGGCCGGAGTGTCCACGGACACGGTGGACCCGTTCGATACGGCGCGTCTCAAGGGCAGCTCCGACCTCGCCGACGCCTTGGCCGGCCTGCTGCGCGTCCACCAAGCCCCCGCCGGTGATTTCACCGTGCGCGTCGGACAGGAACTGGTTCACCTGTCCGGCGCGGAAGTAGCGACGGCACGCGACGCCGCCGTGGCAGCCGTACTGGGGCACAACCCCGCGCGCCAGGTGTTCAAGGAGCTCTTGGTCGACGCCGTCACCGACGCGATGCAACGGGACATGGGCGACCTCCTGGAGCAGATCGACGCCGATGCCGAAGCGATGACGGGCATCAATCTCGACCGGTTCACGGGAGCCGCCCAGCGCCGTGCCGAAGGTGCGGCCGACCCGGGTCCGGTCCACGAGCTGGACCTGGACGCCATCCGTGCCGATCTCCTCGACGACGCCGGCGTCGACCGGGCGGTCGAGGTGTTGTGGCCGCGGCTGGTACCCGGTGACCTCGTGAAGGCGCTCCTGACGAACGCCGGCGCTCTCGCCGAGCGCCTGCCCCGCCTGACCGCGCAGGAGCGGTTCCTTCTGCTGCGCGGTCCGGACGACCCGTGGACCGATGCCGATGTGCCGTTGCTGGACGAGGCGGCGAGCCTCGTCGACGGCCCCCCGGAGCGGACGTACGGGCACGTCGTCGTCGACGAGGCGCAGGAACTGACCGCCATGCAGTGGCGGATGATCGTCCGCCGCTGCCCGGCAAGGGCGATGACGCTGGTGGGTGACTTCGCCCAGGCGGGCCCGGTCGCGACGGCACGCGACTGGAAGGAAGCACTGGGCCCCCACGTCGGACCGCGGTTCAAACTGCACAACCTGACCATCAGCTACCGCACCACGCAGGAGATCCTGGAGAGCGTCCGGGACCTGCTCACGCGGATCGCTCCGGACCAGAGGCCCACACGGTCACTGCGAAGCGGTGAGAGCCCGCGCACCGTGACCACACCTCCGGACGGGTTGGTCACCGCCGTCGTTCAGGAACTCCGCGCCCAGAGCACCGCGCACCCGGGCGAGCTTCTGGGAGTGATCTGCGCGGACACCAGGGTGAGCGAGCTGACGGCCCAGGGCATCGCTCGCCACGCACGCATCGTGCCGGCGTCTGAAGCTCGCGGCCTGGAATTCGACGGGGTCGTCGTCATGAACCCCGAGGAAATCATCACGACCCGCCCCGGTGGGGAAAGGGACTTGTACGTAGCCCTGACCCGCGCCACCAAGCGCCTCTGCACCATCACCGTCCAGCCCGCCTGACGGCTCGGCGCCCGCGGCGTCGCCGCGGGCGCACCCGGCGCGGTACAGACACCGGCCCGCGCGCACGGGGGTGCTCGCCGCCTCACCGCTCGTGGCCGCACCCGGCATCACGCGGCCCGGTCCAAGCCGACGACGTGCAGATCCCCTTCGCGCAGCAGGGTGAAGTCGACGTCGCGCTTCGGGTCGTACGCGTCGGGTTCGATGCCGAGTTCGTGCGTGCTGTAAGCCGGACGACTATCCGGAGATGGTGGTCGACTTCGTCCGCCGTACAGGCGAGCTTCCGGAGGGCGCGCTCCCGGCGTGTGCGACGGGCCGTACCGCTGAGCGGCAGCGTACGGAGGTCCGCCAGCGGGTGGGGACGAAGTACCAGCAGGCCCGGGCCCGGCAGATCGCGGAGGCGGCCGCAAGGAGGCCGCCGGAAACCGCCCATCCGCTGATACGACTTCAGCGCCGGCAGCAACGCGAGCTGATGGCCGCCGGAGTCCATTTGGCCTTACCTCGGCGCTACGCCCTGTACGAGGTGTCGTTTGACGCACGCCGCCTTCTCGGCCAGGGGCCGGGCGAAGAACCGGCGGCTCGCCGCCATGGCCTCCCGCGTCCGGGCCCGCTGCCCGGCGCCGGCCGCCACCTGGAAGATCCCGTCGCGCTGCCAGGCCGCGGTCATCGCCCGGCCGAGCGCCTCGTCCGCAGCCGTCCCGGTCACCTGGTCCGGCACCTGGAACGTCGCGAGTCCGCTCATGTCCCGTCCCCTCTCGAAGCGTCTTGGGGAGTCGCCGATCCCTCGATTCACGGACAGGGCGGGCAGAAGTTCGAATGCGCGCCACGCCACGGTTGGCCGCGTTCAGCGTGTGCTCTGCGGGACCTTTGGGCAGGATCAATGACGGCCGCATATGCGGCCCGCAGTGGAACGTTGAGAAGGATCAGCCAGATGGCAACAGGCATCGTGAAGTGGTTCAACTCGGAGAAGGGATTCGGGTTCATCCAGCAGGACGACGGCGGCCCGGACGTGTTCGTGCACTTCTCCGCCATCGAGACCAGCGGCTTCAAGTCTCTGGAAGAGAACGCGAAGGTCGAGTACAACGTCACCCAGGGCCCCAAGGGCCCCCAGGCCGAGCGGGTGGTTCCCCTCTCGTAGTCCGCTTCACGAGCACAGCCCGTGATGGGAGCCCCGCCGGTCCGACCGGCGGGGCTCTCGGCGTCCGCGGCCGTCCTAAGGGCTGTCCCGTAATCCCCGGCGGGCGCACGACGCCGGCTACGGCACCTCGCCGCGTTGTCGGAACGCCCGAATACGCCCAGTATGGGGG
>NZ_JBIAHP010000004.1:0-56453 GCF_042870715.1 Streptomyces sp. NPDC006463
CCAGATGTGGAAGCCCGGTAACGGGTGAAGCTGACTGGTACTAATAGGCCGAGGGCTTGTCCTCAGTTGCTCGCGTCCACTGTGTTAGTTCTGAAATAACGAACGGCTGTGTCAACGCCAGCGTTCAAATTTCATAGTGTTTCGGTGGCCATAGCGTTAGGGAAACGCCCGGTTACATTCCGAACCCGGAAGCTAAGCCTTTCAGCGCCGATGGTACTGCAGGGGGGACCCTGTGGGAGAGTAGGACGCCGCCGAACAACCCGCCCTTTTAGCTCAGTCGGTAGAGCGTCTCCATGGTAAGGAGAAGGTCAACGGTTCGATTCCGTTAAAGGGCTCCAACAAAGAAGGCCCCCGCCAATAGGCGGGGGCCTTTTTGCGTTTGCGGGCTTCTTTCATCGCAGCTGGCCGGCCGCCGCGTCGATGAAGGAGCGCACAGCCTGCTCGAACTCGGACTCGATCCTGATGACCACCTGCCGGTCCTCCGCATGGGTGATCTCACCGACCTTCGCGAACACGGCTTCCACCAGTCGGCGCAGCTGCGGATCGTCGGCCACGAGCTGGATACGGAACGCGGCGGTTTCGGCCGCGGCTCCCAGACGGTCGCTCTCCAGGAAAGCCGCCAGCAGCAACTCTTCGTCGCGTGGGGAGCGCCGTTGGCGGAACCATAGGGTGATCTTCGCGCGTTTGAGATCCGTGACCGCCGCCGCGTAGCCGCTGTACGCGGCGAGGCGCTCTTGGCGCAGTCGTTCCCGGCGGGCCACGGCCTCTGTCCGTTCGGCCGTGCGGCGCTGGAAAAGGTAGGTGCTCAGGGAGCCGATCAAGGTGCCGGCGACGGCCACCACACTCGTCAAGACTGTGTCCACGGTGGTGAGTTGAGCACATCACGACCACGCGGGGCCAGAGACTAGTCGCCTTCGCGCTGGTGCGGGACGCGGAAGGCGAGGATCGCCATGTCGTCCGAGGCCGGTTCCGCCGCGAACCGTTCCACCGCGCGCAGGACGCGGGAGGCGACCGCGCCCGCAGTGAGGCCCGTGCACGTGGTGAGGACCTCCGCGAGGCCGTCGTCGCCGAGCATGCGGGTGCCCTCGCGGCGCTCGGTCACGCCGTCCGTGACGCAGAGCAGCACGTCGCCCGGGTCCAGGGTGAGCGTCTGCTCGTACAGGTCCAGGTCGTCGATCACGCCCAGCAGGGGCTGCGGCTCCGCGGCCGCGCTGACCTCGCCGTTCGGGCGCAGGCGCAGCGGGAGCGGGTGGCCGGCGCAGACGACCTTCATGAGGGCGCCGCCGTCGGGCTGGGGGTGGAGTTCTCCGTAGAGGAGGGTGAGGAAGCGGCTGCGGGCGCCCTCGTCGAGGATGGCCGCGTTGAGCCGCTCCAGGACCGCCGGGCCGCCGAGGCCCTCGCGGGCCAGGAGGCGCAGGGCGTGGCGGGCCAGGCCGGTGACGGCGGCCGCCTCGGGGCCCGTACCGCAGACGTCGCCGATGGCGAAGCCGTACGCGCCGTCGCGGATCGGGAAGACGTCGTAGAAGTCGCCGCCCACCTCGTTGCCCTCGCCGGCCGCGCGGTAGATGACCTCGACCTCCATGCCGGGGATCGCGGGGGAACCGGGCGGGAGCAGGCTGCGCTGGAGGGAGCGGCTGATGGCCGTGCGCTCGGAGTAGAGGCGGGCGTTGTCGAGCGCGAGGGCGGCCCGGCGGGAGAGGTCCTCGGCGAGTTCGAGGATCTCCTGGCGGAAGTGCTCCTCGCTGGGCTTGCCGAGGGTGAGCATGCCGATGACGCGGTTGCGGGCGAGGAGGGGGAGGACCACCGTCTCGCCGCCGACCGCGAGAGCCGTTTCCGGCCACGGGCGGGCGCCGGCCTCGCGGACCGGTTCGGGCGGGCTGACCCGGGAGAGCAGGTCCTTGAGGCCGTCGATGCGCTCCTCGTCCTCGTGGAGGACGTAGGAGAGGTACGGGTCCGAGGACTGGTCGGCGATGGTGTAGACGGCGCACCAGGTGGCGAGGGTGGGGACGGTCATCTGGGCCATGAGGGCCAGGGTCTGGTCCCGGTCCAGGGTGCCGGCCAGCAGGTCGGAGGCCTCGACCAGGAAGGAGAGGGAGCCGCGGCGCAGGCGTTCCAGCTCGCCGAGGCGGGCGGACTCGACGGCGAGGGCGATGCGGTCTGCGGCGAACTGGAGGCGCAGGGCCTGTTCGTTGGAGTAGCGGCCGGGGACCTCGGCGGCGACGCCGAGGGAACCGGTGAGCCGGCCTTCGACCTTGAGGGGGACGGTGACCACGGAGCGCATGCCGGTGGACTCCAGGAGCGGGACGGCTCCGGGGACGGCGGTGAGGTCGTCGTGGACGGCGGGCATGCGGGCGGAGCCGTACCGGTTGGTGCCCGCCTCGACGGGGACGCGGGCGAAGCGCTGACGGGTCGAGGGCAGGCCGGTGGTCGCGCGGACCTCCAGCTCGGTCTCGTCGTCGGTGGCCAGCAGCAGGAAGGCGGCGTCTGCGTCGAGCAGGTCGCGGGCCCGTTCGACGGTGCGCTGGAGGAGGCCGTCGAGATCGTCGGGGGCGGGGGAGCCGATGAAGACCTCGAAGGGGTCCGTCGGGCGGGGCTCGGTGAGCTGGCCGCCGTCCGCCGGGACCCGTACCGGCGTCTGGAGCAGGGCGCGCTCGTCGTCGTGGACGAGCAGGCAGACGATGGAGGGCTCGCCATGGGCATCGCGTACCCGCAGGTGTGAGGCGTAAACGGGGATCACCCGGCCGTCGGCGCCGCGGATCCCGTAACTGCCCTCCCAGCGGGACAGGCGCAGGGCCTCGGCGATGCCGGTGCCGGTGCCGGGGGTCTGGGGCCAGGCGGCGAGCTCGGCGAGCGGGCGGCCGACGGCCTTCTCGGCGGGGTAGCCGAAGATGTGCTCGGCGTCCTCGTTCCAGGCGGAGACGGCATCGGCGGAGTCGATCTGGACGACGGCGACGCGGACCCGGTTGTCGGCGAGGGGGAGCAGCTGGTCGGGGACGACGGGCCCCGCGGACCGGGTACCGACCGGCCGGTCCGGGAGGTCGAGGCGGAACCACACGTGTTTGTGGGTGGCGGTGTACTCGACGCCCCAGCGGGTGGCGAGGGCGGCGCAGAGCATCAGGCCGCGGCCGCTCTCGCGGTCGGGGTCGGCGTACGGGCGCTCGCCGGGGTGCTGGAGGGGCAGCTCGCGCTCCGGGTACCGGTCGGCGACCTCGACCCGTACGCCGTCCTCGGTGCGCAGGCACAGGACCTCGGCCCGGGTTCCGGCGTGGACCACGGCATTGGTGACGAGCTCGCTGGTGAGTACCACCGCGTCGTCGACGATGTCCGCGAAGCCCCAGCCCTGCAGGGTGTCGCGGACGAACGTGCGGGCAGCGGCGACCGAGCGCCCGAGGGGGTCGAAGCTGGCAGCCGCCCGTGCCGTGATCACGATTCTCCTTCGACGCGGTTGGACAACGGGTGCCAGGTTACTTACCTTCGCGGTCGGCATGGTGCCGTCGTCTGGGAATCCACCCCGCAGGGTACGGCCGGTGTGCGATGGTGCCGAAGTGTTATGGCCTGGTTCGGCCAGGGTGAAACACTGGGCAGGCTTGAAGAGCCGGGCAGGACAGTCAACACCCGGTGGAACAGCGGTCGACCCTTTCGGGAGGGACACGGTGGAGTCTGGCGCAGCGGTGCGGCGTACGGGAACGCGGCCGAAGGGCGGGCGGTCCCGGCGAGGCGGCACGACGGAGGTCGATACCGCCGCTCTGAACCGGCTGCTCACGGCCCTGGTGTCGATGCGGGACGGGAACTTCCGCAAGCGGCTGACGGTGTCCGGCGAGGGCGTGATGGCGGAGATCGCCGCCGTCTACAACGAGGTCGCCGACCGCAATCTGCACCTGACCGGGGAGCTGTCCCGGGTGCGGCGGATGGTGGGCCGAGAGGGCAAGCTGAGCGAACGGCTTGAAACAGGTGCCTGTGAGGGCTCCTGGGCGGCCGCCATCGACGCCTCGAACCAGTTGGTGGACGATCTCGCCCGGCCGGTGTCCGAGGTGGGCCGGGTGCTGTCGGCGGTGGCCGAGGGCGATCTGGACCAGCGGATGGACCTGCGGACGCAGACCGCGGAGGGGACCGGGCATCCGCTGCGCGGCGAGTTCCTGAAGGTCGGGCGTACGGTCAACAACCTGGTCGACCAGCTGTCCGCGTTCACCGACGAGGTGACGCGCGTGGCGCTGGAGGTGGGTACCGAGGGCAAGCTCGGCGGCCAGGCCCAGGTGCGCGGAATGTCCGGATCCTGGAAGGATCTGACCGACTCCGTCAACACGATGGCGTACCGGCTCACCGCTCAGGTGCGTGATATTGCCCTCGTCACGACCGCGGTGGCGAAGGGCGACCTGTCGCGCAAGGTCACGGTGCACGTGGCCGGCGAGATGCTCCAGCTGAAGAACACCGTGAACACGATGGTGGACCAGCTGTCGTCCTTCTCCTCCGAGGTGACCCGGGTCGCCCGCGAGGTGGGTACGGAGGGCGAGCTGGGCGGCCAGGCGAAGGTGCCCGGGGTCGCGGGTGTGTGGAAGGACCTGACCGACTCCGTCAACACCATGGCCGGCAACCTGACGGCCCAGGTGCGCGGGATCGCGCAGGTGACGACGGCGGTCGCGAACGGTGACCTGTCGCAGAAGGTACGGGTGAGCGCGCGCGGCGAGGTGGCGCAGCTGGCCGAAACGATCAATCAGATGACCGAGACGCTGCGGACCTTCGCGGACGAGGTCACACGTGTGGCCAGCGAGGTCGGGGCGAAGGGTCTGCTCGGCGGCCAGGCGCAGGTGCCGGGCGCCGCGGGGACGTGGAAGGACCTCACCGATTCGGTGAACACGGTCTTCCGCAACCTCACCACGCAGGTGCGGGACATCGCGCAGGTGACGACGGCGGTGGCCAACGGCGACCTGTCGCAGAAGGTCACCGTGGACGTGGCCGGCGAGATGCTGGAGCTGAAGAACACCGTCAACACGATGGTGGACCAGCTCCAGTCCTTCGGTGCGGAAGTGACACGTGTGGCCCGTGAGGTCGGCGTCGAGGGTGAACTGGGCGGTCAGGCGCAGGTGCCGGGCGCCGCGGGGACGTGGAAGGACCTCACCGATTCGGTGAACACCGCCTTCCGCAACCTCACCGGTCAGGTCCGCAACATCGCGCAGGTGACGACGGCGGTGGCCAACGGCGACCTGTCGCAGAAGGTCACCGTGGACGTCTCGGGTGAGATGCTCCAGCTGAAGAACACCGTGAACACGATGGTGGACCAGCTGTCGTCCTTCGCCGACCAGGTCACGCGGATGGCCCGGGACGTGGGTACGGAGGGCCGGCTCGGCGGCCAGGCCCGGGTGGAGGGGGTGTCCGGCACCTGGAAGGAGCTCACCGACTCCGTCAACTTCATGGCCGGGAACCTGACTTCGCAGGTGCGCCAGATCGCCCAGGTGACCACGGCGGTGGCCCGTGGTGACCTGTCGCAGAAGATCGACGTGGACGCCCGGGGCGAGATCCTGGAGCTGAAGAACACCATCAACACGATGGTCGACCAGCTCTCGGCCTTCGCGGAGCAGGTCACGCGGGTCGCCCGGGACGTGGGTACGGAAGGCCGGCTCGGCGGCCAGGCGCAGGTGCCGGGCGTGGCGGGCGTGTGGCGGGATCTGACGGATTCCGTGAACGGCATGGCCGGGAACCTGACCTCGCAGGTGCGCAACATCGCGCAGGTCGCCACGGCGGTGGCGCGCGGTGACCTGTCGCAGAAGATCGACGTGGACGCCCGGGGCGAGATCCTGGAGCTGAAGAACACCCTCAACACGATGGTCGACCAGCTCTCGAACTTCGCGGAGCAGGTGACGAGGGTCGCCCGCGAGGTGGGTACCGAGGGCATCCTCGGCGGTCAGGCGGAGGTGAAGGGTGTCTCCGGCACCTGGAAGGACCTCACCCAGTCCGTCAACTTCATGGCGAACAACCTGACGTCCCAGGTGCGCAACATCGCCGAGGTGACCACCGCGGTCGCGATGGGCGACCTCTCCAAGAAGATCACGGTCGACGCGAAGGGCGAGATCCTCGAACTCGTCACGACCGTGAACACGATGGTGGACCAGCTGTCGTCGTTCGCGGAGCAGGTGACGCGGGTGGCCCGCGAGGTGGGCTCCGAGGGCATTCTGGGCGGACAGGCCCGGGTGCGCGGGGTGACGGGCATCTGGAAGGACCTGACCGACAACGTCAACCTGATGGCCAACAACCTGACGTCGCAGGTGCGCAACATCTCGCAGGTCTCGGCGGCGGTCGCCAACGGCGACCTGACGAAGAAGGTCACCGTCGAGGCGCGCGGCGAGGTCGCGCAGCTCGCCGACACCGTCAACACGATGGTGAAGACCCTGTCGTCGTTCGCCGACGAGGTCACGCGCGTGGCCCGCGAGGTGGGTACGGAGGGCCGGCTCGGCGGCCAGGCGCACGTGCCGGGCGTCTCGGGGACGTGGAAGGACCTCACCGACTCGGTGAACTTCATGGCCTCGAACCTCACCGGCCAGGTGCGGCAGATCGCCATGGTCACGACCGCCATCGCCAAGGGCGACATGACCAAGAAGATCGACATCGACGCCCGGGGCGAGATCCTGGAGCTGAAGACCACCATCAACACGATGGTCGACCAGCTGTCCTCCTTCGCCGACCAGGTGACGCGGGTGGCCCGCGAGGTGGGTACGGAGGGCATCCTGGGCGGCCAGGCCCGCGTCCGGGACGTCGACGGCACCTGGCGGGACCTGACGGAGTCCGTGAACGAGATGGCCGGGAACCTCACCCGGCAGGTGCGCGCGATCGCGGCCGTGGCCACCGCGGTGACCCGCGGCGACCTGAGCCTGAAGGTCGACGTGGACGCGGCGGGCGAGATCCAGGTCCTCCAGGACAACATCAACACGATGATCGTCAACCTGCGCGACACCACCTTGGCCAACAAGGAGCAGGACTGGCTCAAGGGCAACCTGGCCCGGATCTCCGCGCTGATGCAGGGTCGCCGGGAGCTCGACGACGTGGCCTCGCTGATCATGAGCGAGCTCACTCCGGTGGTCTCGGCGCAGCACGGCGCGTTCTTCCTGGCCCTGCCGGCCGGCGGCACCAACGAGATCGGGACGGAGGGCGGCGCGGACGGCTCGTACGAGCTGCGGATGCGCGGGAGTTACGCGTACGCGGGAGGCCAGGTGCCCACCTCCTTCCGGCCCGGGGAGGGCCTGATCGGGACCGTCGCCGAGGAGAAGCGGACGATCCTCGTCGAGAACACCCCGCCCGGCTACCTGAAGATCTCCTCCGGGCTCGGTGAGGCGCCGCCCGCGCACGTGATCGTGCTGCCGGTGCTCTTCGAGGGGAAGGTGCTCGGCGTCATCGAGCTGGCGTCGTTCACGCCCTTCACGCAGATCCAGAAGGACTTCCTCAGCCAGATCGCCGAGATGATCGGTACGAGCGTCAACACCATCAGCGTCAACTCCAAGACGGAGATGCTGCTGAAGCAGTCGCAGGAGATGACCGAGCAGCTGCGGGAGCGCTCCGACGAGTTGGAGAACCGGCAGAAGGCCCTGCAGGCCGCCAACGCGGAGTTGGAGGAGAAGGCCGAGCTGCTGGCGCAGCAGAACCGGGACATCGAGGTGAAGAACACCGAGATCGAGGAGGCCCGGCAGGTCCTGGAGGAGCGTGCCGAGCAGCTCGCGGTCTCGATGCGCTACAAGTCCGAGTTCCTGGCGAACATGTCGCACGAGCTGCGGACCCCGCTCAACTCGCTGCTGATCCTGGCCAAGCTGCTCGCCGACAACGCGGACGAGAACCTCTCGCCGAAGCAGGTGGAGTTCGCGGAGACCATCCACGGCGCGGGCTCGGACCTGCTCCAGCTGATCAACGACATCCTGGACCTGTCGAAGGTCGAGGCCGGGAAGATGGACGTCTCGCCGACCCGGATCGCGCTGGTCCAGCTCGTGGACTACGTGGAGGCGACGTTCCGGCCGCTGACCGCGGAGAAGGGGCTCGACTTCTCGGTACGCGTCTCCCCGGAGCTGCCGGCCACCTTGCACACGGACGAGCAGCGCCTCCTGCAGGTGCTGCGCAACCTGCTGTCGAACGCGGTGAAGTTCACCGACAGCGGGGCGGTGGAGCTGGTGATCCGGCCCGCCGGGGCCGATGTGCCGACGGCGATCCGCGAGCAGTTGCTGGAGGCCGGTTCGCTGCGGGAGGCCGACGCGGACCTGATCGCCTTCTCGGTGACCGACACCGGGATCGGGATCGCGGCGAGCAAGATGCTGGTGATCTTCGAGGCGTTCAAGCAGGCCGACGGGACGACCAGCCGCAAGTACGGGGGTACGGGCCTGGGCCTGTCCATCAGCCGGGAGATCGCCCGGCTGCTGGGCGGGGAGATCCACGCGGCCAGCGAGCCCGGCCGCGGGTCCACCTTCACGCTGTACCTGCCGCTGCACCCGAGCGAGCTGCCCCCGCAGGGGTACGCGCCGCCCACGCCCGGCGGTGGCCGCGCGGAGCTGTACCGCAGGCCGGCCGAGGACGCGAGGCCCGCGCTGCCGACGGCTCCGGTGGCGCCCGTACCGACGGCTCCGGTGCAGGCTCAGCCCGCGAGGGCGGAGCGGGCGGGCCTGGCGGGCTCCGAGCAGGCCGGACAGGGCCAGGGCGGCGGCGCCGCGCTGTTCCGGCGGCGGCGCAAGCCGCTGAGCGACCTGGAGCCCCGTACGGCCGTGCCGGGGCAGCCGGGCGCGGTGGGGGCCGAGGACGCCTGGGGCAACCCGGAGGCGGAGCTTCCGGCCGCGCCCCGGACGTACGACTTCCACGGCGAGAAGGTGCTCATCGTGGACGACGACGTACGCAACGTCTTCGCGCTGACCAGCGTGCTGGAGCAGCACGGGCTGGCCGTGCTGTACGCGGAGAACGGGCGGGAGGGCATCGAGGTCCTGGAGCAGCACGACGACGTGACGGTCGTGCTGATGGACATCATGATGCCGGAGATGGACGGCTATGCGACGACCTCGGCGATCCGGCGGATGCCGCAGTTCGCGGGGCTGCCGATCATCGCGTTGACGGCGAAGGCGATGAAGGGGGACCGGGAGAAGGCGATCGACTCCGGTGCTTCCGACTACGTCACCAAGCCGGTCGACCCCGACTATCTGCTGTCGGTGATGGAACAGTGGATGCGCGGTAAGTGATCGGCGGGGGAGTGGACCGACGCCGGTTGCCGACTGACCGCGCCCGACGCGGTGTGGGAGGGTGGCAGACGGGGAACCTTCCGCTCTCCCACCGCGTTTCTGCTTCGTGCACAGTGACATCTTGGTGACAGGGTGTGGCGATCTCGGGACTGGGGCTACGATGACCGGCACAAGGACGGACGGCGCAAGGATGCCGTCCTCTGGGGCGGGGCTCGGCGTACAGGCCGGAGCCTGGAGCCGGGGAGGCCCCATGCCGGGGCGAGGAGGACAGGGCATGGTGCAGAAGGCCAAGATCCTCCTGGTCGACGACCGGCCGGAGAATCTGCTGGCGCTGGAGGCCATCCTCTCCGCGCTCGATCAGACACTGGTCAGGGCGTCGTCAGGGGAGGAAGCGCTCAAGGCGCTGCTGACGGACGATTTCGCGGTGATCCTGCTGGATGTGCAGATGCCGGGAATGGACGGATTCGAGACCGCTGCGCACATCAAGCGGCGGGAGCGGACCCGGGACATCCCGATCATCTTCCTGACCGCGATCAACCACGGTCCGCACCACACCTTCCGCGGCTACGCGGCGGGCGCGGTGGACTACATCTCCAAGCCCTTCGACCCGTGGGTGCTGCGGGCCAAGGTCTCGGTTTTCGTGGAGCTGTACACGAAGAACTGCCAGCTCCGGGAGCAGGCGGCCCTGCTGCGGCTCCAGCTGGAGGGCGGCGGTCCGACCGGTGTGGACGGCAGCAAGGAGACGGCCGGTCTGCTGGCCGAGCTCTCCGCGCGGCTCGCGGCGGTCGAGGAGCAGGCCGAGGCGCTGACCAAGCAGCTCGGCGAGGACTCGGCCGAGGCGGCGGTGGTGGCGACCGCGGCCCATCTGGAGCGCAAACTGACCGGACTGCGGCGGGCGCTCGACGCGCTGGAGCCCGGGACCGGCGGGGGAGCGCCCGTACTGCCGCTGCAGGGCTGAGCGGCAAGCGGTCTGGTGGTGCGTCAGGTCTGGTGGTGCGTCAAAGCGGCCACGGGACGGGCGACACGAACGGGTGAAGGGGTGGGCACGCGTGTCCACCGGCACGGACACCGGTAATCTCGGGCCCATGGCCTCACGTACGTCCGGCAAGGGTTCCCAGAGCACCGCGGGCACCGCGAAGGGCCGCACCGGCCGTACGTCGGCGCCGGCGAAGAAGGCGGCTCCTGTGCGCAAGCCCCCAGCGAAGAAGGCCGCCGCCGCCAGGCGCGCCCCCGCCAAGAAGGCCGCGCCCAAGCCCGCGCCGTCCCCGACCGGGGGCGTGGTGCGGCTGGTGCGCGCCGTCTGGCTGGGCTGCGCGCACGCGGTCGGCGCGATCTTCAGGGGGATCGGCCAGGGTGCGAGGAACCTCGACCCCGCCCACCGCAAGGACGGCGTCGCGCTGCTGCTGCTCGCCCTCGCACTGATCGTGGCCGCCGGGACCTGGTCGAACCTGAGCGGTCCCGTCGGCGATCTGGTCACCATGCTGATCACCGGTGCGTTCGGACGACTGGATCTGCTCGTCCCGATCCTGCTCGGCGTCATGGCGGTGCGCTTCATCCGCCATCCCGAACAGACCGACGCCAACGGCCGGATCGGGGTCGGGCTCTCCGCCCTCGTCATCGGGGTGCTGGGCCTGGTCCACATCGCCTGCGGGGCGCCCGGCCGGGACGAGGGCACCACCGCGATGCAGAACGCGGGAGGGCTCATCGGCTGGGGCGCCTCCAAGCCGCTGATCTTCACCATGGGCGCGCCGCTGGCCGTACCGATGCTGGTGCTGCTGACGGTCTTCGGCCTGCTCGTGGTCACCGCGACCCCGGTCAACGCGATCCCGCAGCGGCTGCGGCGACTGGGCATCAAGCTCGGCATCATCGCCCCGAACGAGTACGACGAGGGCTACGGCGAGGCCGAGGCGGGCGCCGACCGGCACGATCCGGAGCAGTGGCGGGCTCGTACCGGAGCCGGCGCCGGTCCGGCCGATCCGGTGGACTCCGCCGAGGAGGAGGCCCTCGCCCGGCGGCGCCGGCCGAAGCGGGCCCCGGCCCGGCCGGCCATGAACCGGGAGATGGACGCCGTCGACGTGGCCGCGGCCGCCGCCGCCGCGCTGGACGGCGCGGTCTACGGCGGGCTGCCGCCCTCGCCGCTCGTCGCAGACCTCACCCAGGGCATCTCCGCCCCGCGGGAGACCGGGGAGAACACCGCTCCCGTGCCGCCCGCCCGCGAGGAGCGCCCCGCACCGTCCACGGCGCCCGCCGCCGAGAAGCCGCACGCCACCACCTCCGCGGCCTCCGGGACGCTGGCGGTGCCCGACCTGACCAAGGCCCCGCCGCAGGCCCAGCCCCTGCCGCCGCGCGCCGAGCAGCTCCAGCTGCGCGGGGACATCACGTACGCGCTGCCCTCGCTCGACCTGCTGGAGAAGGGCGGGCCGGGCAAGACCCGCAGCGCCGCCAACGACGCGGTGGTGGCGTCGCTGCGCAACGTGTTCACCGAGTTCAAGGTCGACGCGGACGTCACCGGCTTCACCCGGGGCCCGACCGTCACCCGGTACGAGGTCACCCTCGGCGCGGCGGTCAAGGTCGAGCGGATCACCGCGCTGACCAAGAACATCGCCTACGCCGTGGCCTCGCCGGACGTGCGGATCATCAGCCCGATCCCGGGCAAGTCGGCGGTCGGCATCGAGATCCCGAACACCGACCGCGAGATGGTCAACCTGGGCGACGTGCTGCGGCTCGCGGACGCCGCCGAGGACGACCACCCGATGCTGGTCGCGCTCGGCAAGGACGTCGAGGGCGGCTACGTCATGGCCAACCTCGCCAAGATGCCGCACGTGCTGGTGGCCGGAGCCACCGGTTCCGGAAAGTCCTCGTGCATCAACTGCCTGATCACCTCCGTCATGGTCCGCGCGACCCCGGAGGACGTGCGGATGGTGCTGGTGGACCCCAAGCGGGTGGAGCTGACGGCTTACGAGGGCATCCCGCACCTGATCACGCCGATCATCACCAACCCCAAGCGGGCCGCCGAGGCGCTCCAGTGGGTCGTGCGCGAGATGGACCTGCGCTACGACGACCTGGCCGCCTTCGGCTACCGGCACATCGACGACTTCAACCAGGCCATCCGGGACGGCAAGATCAAACTGCCGCCGGGCAGCGAGCGGGAGCTCAGCCCGTACCCGTACCTGCTGGTGATCGTCGACGAGCTGGCCGACCTGATGATGGTGGCCCCGCGTGACGTGGAGGACTCGATCGTCCGCATCACGCAGCTGGCCCGCGCGGCCGGCATCCATCTGGTGCTGGCGACCCAGCGGCCGTCGGTGGACGTGGTCACCGGCCTGATCAAGGCGAACGTGCCCTCGCGTCTGGCCTTCGCCACCTCCTCGCTCGCCGACAGCCGGGTCATCCTGGACCAGCCGGGCGCGGAGAAGCTGATCGGGAAGGGTGACGGGCTGTTCCTGCCGATGGGGGCGAACAAGCCGGTCCGCCTGCAGGGCGCCTTCGTCACCGAGGACGAGATCGCCGGGATCGTGCAGCACTGCAAGGACCAGATGGCGCCCGTCTTCCGGGACGACGTCACGGTCGGGCAGAAGCAGAAGAAGGAGATCGACGAGGACATCGGCGACGACCTGGACCTGCTGTGCCAGGCGGCGGAGCTGGTGGTCTCCACCCAGTTCGGCTCCACCTCGATGCTCCAGCGCAAGCTGCGGGTGGGTTTCGCCAAGGCCGGCCGGCTCATGGACCTCATGGAATCGCGGGGAATCGTCGGCCCGAGCGAGGGTTCGAAGGCGCGCGACGTCCTGCTGAAGGCCGATGAGCTGGACGGAGTGCTCGCCGTCATCCGCGGAGAGACACAACCGTAAGGAAACGGCGGGCAACCGTTTCCCTTGGGCCCGCGTCCAGTTGAAGGAAGGTGGCGACACCGCGTACGGCATCACGTACGGCGCGGGGCCGCCGCACCGGAGGGGATGCTTCCGCGCCATTCGGATGGCGTAGGAAGTGCACCCTCCGGTTGCTCCACCCTTTCGTCACCCCCCTAGACTGGACATCCAGCAGGTGGCTACACGCTCGAAAGGCGCACTCGTGTCCATCGGCAACGCCAACTCCCCCGAAGAAGAGCGGCCTTCGACCGACGACCGGTCCGAGGACCGCATCGTCGAACGCCCCGTCGAAGGACCGTCCATCGGGACGGCCCTCAAGAAGGCCCGGATCGCCGCCGGGCTCACCGTCGAAGAGGTCAGTTCCACCACCCGCGTGCGCATCCCGATCGTGCACGCGATCGAAGAGGACGACTTCACGCGCTGCGGCGGCGACGTCTACGCCCGCGGTCACATCCGTACGCTCGCCCGCGCCGTACACCTCGATCCGGAACCCCTGGTCGAGGCCTACGACGCGGCCCATGGCGGCCGGCCGGCACCCACCCCCGCCGCGCCGATGTTCGATGCCGAGCGGATCCGCCCCGAGAGGCAGCGGCCCAACTGGACCGCCGCCATGGTCGCCGCCATCGTCGCCGTGATCGGCTTCGTGGGCTTCACCGCCTTCAGCGGTGGCGACGAGAAGACCAAGCGGCCGGTGGCGGAAGGTTCCGCCTCCCCGAAGCCCGCGCCCAAGCAGTCCGGCGGCAAGCCGGCTGCCCAGCCCCCGCAGACCCCGCAGGCGCCCAAGCCGGAGCCTTCCGACAGTGCCATCGCCGCCGCGCCCAAGGACCTCGTCACGGTCGTCCTGACGGCCGACACCGGCGAGAGCTGGATCTCCGCGAAGGACCACAGCGGCCGCCTGCTCTTCGACGGCACCCTCGCCCAGGGTGAGTCCAAGACCTTCACGGACAAGGAGTCCGTCGACCTCGTGCTCGGCGATGCCGGCGCCCTGAAGCTGTTCGTGAACGGCAAGGAGATCAAGGACGACTTCCAGTCGGGTCAGGTGGAACGTCTCACATACACGAAGGAAGACCCCCTCCAGGGACAGCCCCAGGCGGGCTGACCCGAGGCCGCCCTAGGGCGGAACGCTTTGATCCGGATCCCCGGGGTGCCGCACCGCACCCCGGGGATCTTGCTGCAAGGGGACTTGAGGCGGGGGCCGCCGCCGGGACGAAGTAGTCTTGAGTCCATGCCCGAACGCCGTACCGTCGCCCTTGTCACTCTTGGCTGCGCCCGTAACGAGGTGGACTCGGAGGAGCTCGCAGGCCGCTTGGCGGCGGATGGCTGGGAGCTCGTCGAGGATGCCGCCGATGCGGACGTAGCCGTCGTCAACACCTGCGGCTTCGTCGAAGCCGCCAAGAAGGACTCCGTAGACGCCCTGCTGGAAGCCAACGATCTCAAGGATCACGGCAAGACCCAGGCCGTCGTCGCCGTCGGCTGTATGGCCGAGCGCTACGGCAAGGAGCTCGCCGAAGCGCTTCCCGAGGCCGACGGAGTCCTCGGTTTCGACGACTACGCGGACATCTCCGACCGCCTCCAGACCATCCTGAACGGCGGCATCCACGCCTCCCACACCCCGCGCGACCGGCGCAAGCTGCTGCCGATCAGCCCGGCGGAGCGCCAGGACGCCGAGGTGGCGCTTCCCGGCCACGCGCAGGAGCCCGCCGAGGCCCCCGCTGACCTGCCGGACGGGCTCGCGCCCGCCTCCGGGCCGCGCGCACCCCTGCGCCGCCGCCTCGACAAGAGCCCCGTGGCCTCGGTGAAGCTGGCCTCCGGCTGCGACCGGCGCTGCTCCTTCTGCGCCATCCCGTCCTTCCGCGGCTCCTTCATCTCCCGCCGTCCCAGCGACGTGCTGGGCGAGACCCGCTGGCTCGCCGAGCAGGGCGTCAAGGAGATCATGCTGGTCTCCGAGAACAACACCTCGTACGGCAAGGACCTCGGCGACATCCGGCTGCTGGAGACCCTGCTGCCCGAGCTGGCCGAGGTGGACGGCATCGAGCGCGTCCGCGTCAGCTACCTCCAGCCCGCCGAGATGCGGCCCGGCCTGATCGACGTACTGACCTCGACCCCGAAGGTCGTCCCGTACTTCGACCTCTCCTTCCAGCACTCGGCCCCCGACGTGCTGCGCGCCATGCGCCGCTTCGGTGACACCGACCGGTTCCTGGAACTGCTGGACACCATCCGCTCCAAGGCCCCGCAGGCGGGTGTCCGGTCCAACTTCATCGTCGGTTTCCCCGGCGAGAAGGAGTCGGACTTCGCCGAGCTGGAGCGTTTCCTCACCCACGCCCGCCTCGACGCCATCGGTGTCTTCGGCTACTCCGACGAGGACGGCACCGAGGCCGTCACCTACGACCACAAGCTGGACGAGGACACCATCGCCGAGCGGCTCGCGCACATGCAGCGGCTCGCCGAGGAGCTCACCTCGCAGCGCGCGGAGGAGCGGATCGGGGAGACCCTGGAGGTACTCGTCGAGACCGTCGTCCCCCTGGACGAGGCGGAGGAAGGCGAGGGCGCCTACGGGCGCGCCGCCCACCAGGCCCCCGAGACCGACGGCCAGGTCGTCTTCACGGACGGCACGGGACTGGTCCCCGGGCGTATCGTCACGGCGAAGGTGGTCGGCACCCTGGGTGTGGACCTGGTGGCCGAGCCCCTGGGCACGGAATTTGAGGAGGCGGCCGGATGACCGGAGTCCCGGCATCTGCGGCGGGCGGGACCGGCCGCCGGCCCGCGCCCGGCGCGAAGCTGGGAGCCGCGGCGGTCAATCAGGCCAGCCTGTGGAACATCGCCAACATCCTGACGATGATCAGGCTCGTGCTGGTGCCGGGCTTCGTCTTCCTGCTGCTGGCCGAGGGCGGTTACGACCCGGCCTGGCGCGCCTGGGCCTGGGCGGCGTTCGCCGTCGCCATGATCACGGACATCTTCGACGGGCACCTGGCCCGGACGTACAACCTGGTCACGGACTTCGGCAAGATCGCCGACCCCATCGCCGACAAGGCGATCATGGGATCCGCGCTGATCTGCCTCTCCTGGCTGGGCGACCTGCCCTGGTGGGTGACGGGGCTGATCCTCGGGCGGGAGCTCGGGATCACGCTCATGCGCTTCTGGGTGATCCGCTACGGAGTGATTCCGGCCAGCCGGGGCGGCAAGCTCAAGACCCTGGCGCAGGGAACGGCCGTGGGCATGTACGTGCTCGCGCTGACCGGCGCGCTGGCGACCATGCGCTTCTGGGTGATGGCGCTCGCCGTCGTGCTGACCGTCGTCACCGGTTTGGACTACATCCGGCAGGCGGTCGTGCTGCGTCGCAAGGGCCTCGCTGCGGAGCGGGCCGCGACGTGACAGACGCGGCGGGGGAATTTTCCGGTGGCTGAGGGGGGAGCCGGTACGGCTGCCGTGGCCACGGACGTGCTGCGGTTGCTCACGGAGCGTGGCCAGACCCTCGCCGTCGCCGAATCGCTGACGGGCGGCATGGTGGCCGCGGAGCTCACCGCCGTCCCCGGGGCCTCGCGGTCCTTCCGCGGCTCGGTCACGGCGTACGCCACGGAGCTCAAGCACCGGGTCCTCGGGGTGGACGCCGGGCTGCTGGCCGCCGAAGGTGCGGTGAACGCCCAGGTCGCGGCCGAGATGGCCGCCGGGGTGCGGCGCGTGATGGGTGCTTCGTGGGGAATTGCGACGACCGGAGTGGCCGGCCCGGACCCGCAGGACGGGCAGCCGGTGGGCACGGTCTTCGTCGCCGTGGAGGGCCCGGGGGGCAGGAAAACGGCCCAGCTGAGGTTGAACGGCTCCCGTGCGGAAATTCGTAGGGAGAGTGCACGGACAGTGCTCGAACTGCTCTCAAGCCAACTTCGTGAGAATGCGCGGGGGCAGGATACGGAACAGAACGGGGGGATTTGATGTTTGCAGCCCTGAGTGAACACGACATCGCTCCCCGCACGGCCGCGGCGCGAGGCGGTACGGTGGGGCGTGAAGGATGCGGCTACACGGTCAGAGGAGGGAGCCACCGATGATTCTGCTCCGTCGCCTGCTGGGTGACGTGCTGCGTCGGCAGCGCCAGCGCCAGGGCCGTACTCTGCGCGAAGTCTCCTCGTCGGCCCGAGTTTCGCTCGGCTATCTCTCCGAGGTGGAGCGGGGGCAGAAGGAGGCATCCTCCGAGCTGCTCTCCGCGATCTGCGACGCGTTGGACGTACGGATGTCCGAGCTGATGCGCGAAGTCAGCGATGAACTGTCGCTGGCCGAGCTGGCACAGTCGGCCGCGGCAAGCGAACCGGTCAGTGTGCCGGTCCGCCCGATGCTCAATTCGGTTTCCATGACTTCGGTCGCGGGACCGGAGCGGGTGACCATCAAGGCGCCTGCGGAAGCGGTGAATGTCGTAGCCGCGTGAGCGAGTACGTGAGCGTGTGAGTGTGGCCGGAGCCCCGGCCGGTGCGTGAAGCACCGGCCGGGGCTCCCGGCCGTTCTGGGTGCGGCCGCAGGAGGGGTGCGGGAGGATGGGGCCGTCCGGGTCCCGGCCCTTCCCCAGACTCCGTCCGGGGGTACCCCCAGGGAGGTAGCCGTGCGGCGGTTACTGCGCACGCCTGTGGCTTCGGCCCTGGCGCTGGCCGTGGGCGTGCTGTGGTGGTGGGCCGTGTTGCGGCTGGTCCTGGCGCCTGCGGACGCCGGGCCCGTGGAGGGCGCAGTGGCCGTGGGCGGTTGGGGGCTGGGGCTGCTGCCGGTGCACTGTGTCCCGTGCCCGGCGCGCAAGGCCACCAGGGCCACCAGGGCCACTGGGGCTACTGGGGCTACCAGGGCATCGACACTCCGCCGTTCGGGCGAAGGATCTGGCCCGTCATGAAGGACGAGGCGTCCGAGGCCAGGTAGAGCACGGCCCGGGCGACGTCCTCGGGTTCGCCGACGCGGCGCAGCGGGGACATGCGGACCATCATCGCCTCGGTCCGGTCCTGGACTTCGGGACCGTGGCGGCCGGTCATCGGGGTACGGATCCACCCGGGGGCGACGGCGTTGACTCGGATGCCGTGCGGGCCGGCCTCGGTGGCGAGCGTCTTGGTCAGCTGGACGACGGCTGCCTTGGCCACGCTGTAGCAGAGCAGGCCGGGCTGGGCGGCGTCCACGGCTCCGGAGGCCATCGTGACGATCGAGCCGGGGCGCCCCGACGCGATCATGGATCGCGCGGCTTCCTGACATGTGCGCAGGACTCCCTTGAAGTTGACGTCCAGGATCCGGTCGAGGTCTTCGTCGGAGGTCTCCAGGACGCTGCTGGTGTGCATGACCCCGGCGATGGCGGCGGCGATGTCGAGCGGCCCGGCGGCGGTGACGGCGGCCCGCAGGGCCGCCCGGTCGGTGACGTCGAGCGGGTGGACGGTGGCGGCGCCGTGGCCGGCCTTGCCGACGAGGGCTGCGGTCTCGGCGAGGCCCTGTTCGTCGCGGTCCGCGCAGTGCACGTGCGCGCCCGCCCCGGCGAGGAGGACGGCGGTGGCGCGGCCGATGCCGCTGGCGGCGCCGGTTATCAGGGCGGTGCGGCCGGTGAGGTCGTACGAGGCTGTGGGCATGCCGGGACCGTACGAGCGGACCTGACGGTCCGTCAACTAGCCTGCCGGGCCGGATTGGCAGCGGGGGCACCAGTACGTGGGGCGGCCGTCCTGGGGGGCCTCGCGGATCGGGGTGCCGCAGCGCAGGCAGGGCCGGTGGGCGCGGCCGTAGACGAAGAGGTCCTGGCCGGGGCGGCGGCTGCCGGTGGTGTTGCGGGGGCCCGGCCGCTCACCGGTGTTCGCGGAAAGCAGGCGGCGGGCCGCGGCGGCGAGGCGGGGGAGGGCGGTCTCGGGCAGGGCGCCGACCGGGGTCCAGGGGGTGACCTGGGCCAGGAAGCAGAGCTCGGCCTTGTAGATGTTGCCGATCCCGGCGAGGTTGCGCTGGTCGAGCAGGGCCTCGCCGAGGGGCCGTTCGGGGGCGGCGAGGAGGTTGGCGGCGGCCCGGTCTGCGTCCCAGTCGGGGCCGAGGAGGTCGGGCCCGAGGTGGCCCACGGCCCGGTCCTCGTCGGCGGTGCGGATCAGCTCCAGGACGGGGAGGCGGTAGCCGACCGCGGTGTGGCCGGCGGTGCCGAGGATCGCCCGGATCTCGTGGGCGGGGCCGCCGTGCCACTTCGCGCCTGCGGGAAAGACGTGCCAGGCGCCGTCCATGCGCAGGTGGCTGTGGAGGGTGAGCCCGCCTTCGAAGCGGGCCAGGAGGTGTTTGCCGCGAGGGGTGACGTCGAGGGTGGTGCGGCCGGTGAGGTCGGCGGTGGCGAAGCGGGGGACGCGCAGGTCGCAGCGCGTGAGTTCCCGGCCGGCCAGGGCCGCGTGCAGCCGCGCCGCGGCGCGCCAGACGCTGTCTCCCTCGGGCATGGGCCCATTGTCCCCCGGAGGCGCGGAGCGGCGCGAACCCCTGCGGCGGGGTGGCCGCCACAGGGGTTCTGCGATTCAGGGACGGTGCGGGCCTGATGGGCCCTGCGCTCCCGCTACTTCCAGAAGAGGCTCTTGCCGTTGTTCAGGTTGTTGTACGGGTCGCCCCAGTACTCGGCGCCGGCCACCTTCGTCTGCGCCGACGGCGCCAGGGCGACCACGCAGTTGGTCTGCGTCTGGCCGTTCGTGAAGCCCTTCGGCAGAGCGTCGTCCTTGCACTTCTCGAACTTGCCGATGATCGAGACGCCCTGCGCCTCGGTGCCGTCCGGCAGCGTGCCCTTGATGTGGCCCACGGAGGAGAACGACAGGTCGGTGGTGCCGACGTTCTTGACCGTGTAGCGGATGTAGTAAGGGACCATCCCCTTCACCTTGTCACCGAGCTTGAGCGGGTCCAGGTCGGCGGGCTGCCCCTGCTCGACCCCGGTGACGGTGAGGGCGATCGTGCCGCCCTTGTTGTTGCCGTAGCTGAACGGGACCGTCGCGGTCTCGCCGATCTTGAAGGTCTGGCCGGGCTTCGCCACCGCGCCGCCGGCGCCACCGGGGGCGCCGGCGGAGCCGTCGTAGCCGCCGGCCGAGGGGCTGCCCGAGGTGCTCGGCTGCGCGTAATCTCCCCCCTGCGAGGGCTGGGCCGACGGAGAGACCGGAGCGCTCGACTGTGCGGGGGCCAGCTCTTCGTTGCCGCTCTTGCAGCCGGTGAGGGCCAGGGTTCCGGCGACCGCCAGGCCGACCGCGCCCAGGGTGGTTTTGCGCATGCTGATGGTGCTCACTTTTCTTCTCCCCCATGACTACGCATCGTCCAGTGCGATGCCTGTGATCATCTTGATAAAGCATGGATAAGGATCTTTGCCAGCTGAGCCGGGGGCGGCAGCCGTTTCGTGACATGCCCAAGACATAAGTGGCTCAGTCGAGACCGTACGGAGCCATCAGGAGCGCAGGCGCAGACCTCTCGGGGTGGCGTGGAAGCCGGCCGCCTCCAGGGCGCCGCCCAGGGGCGAGCTCAGGGCCGCGGCGGTGTTGATCCGTTCCACCGTGAGGGCCGGGAGGGTGCCCGTGCGGGAGGCTGTGACGAGGGCCTCGACGGCGGCGATGAGGCGCGGGTCGCCGGGGTCGGGCCAGGCCAGGAGGGTCTTGCCGCCGCGCTCCAGATACAGGATGAGCTCGCCGTCGACCAGGACCACCAGGGAGCCCGCCTTGCGGCCGGGTTTGTGGGTGGCTCCGCCCGGCGGCTCCGGCCAGGGCAGCGCCGCGCCGTACGCGTTCGCCGGATCGGCGGCGGCCAGCACCACCGCCGCCAGCGGGGGCGGTGTCCGCTCGGCGGCCCGCAGGCGGTCCACCGCGCCGTCCATCGCGAACTGGGCCGCGCCGAGCCCCTCGACCACATAGCCCCGGCGGGCCTGGCCGCTGTCCTCGAAGGCCGACAGGACGCGGTAGACCGCGCTGAAGCCGCCTTCCACCCCTTCCGCCGAGACCGCGCCCCTGGTCACCACCCCGTGCCGGTCCAGCAAGGTGCGGGCCAGGGCGTGGGCCCGGTGGGTCGGGTCGGGGGCCTGCGAGGGCAGGAGCGACCAGCGGCCCGAGACCGTGGGCGGGCCGGTACGGGACACGGTCGCGCTGAGCGTGCCGTACCGCCCGCGCGGGACCGTCCGCCGGGCCCGGTGGGCCGTCGAGCCGGCCGTGCGGCCCGAGCCCAGCAGGGCCCGCAGGGGGCTCAGGGTGTCGTTGGTGAGCCGGCCCGACCAGGCGAGGTCCCACACCGCCTCGGAGAGCGCGACATCGGACACCTCGGGGAACGCCCCGCGGACCGCCTCGGCGATCTGGCGGAAGAACAGGCCGTACCCGCCCGACAGGCGGTCGAGGACGGCCTGGTGGAGGGGGGTCAGCTCCAGGGGGTGCGGCGGCGGCAGGAGCAGCGGGGCCGTGTCCGCCAGGTAGAGGGAGATCCAGCCGTCCTTGCCCGGGAGCGCGCCGGCGCCCGCCCAGACCACCTCGCCCGCGGTGGTCAGCTCGTCCAGCAGGCCGGGGGAGTAGCCGCTCACCCGGGACGGGAGGATCAGGCGTTCCAGCGCGGAGGCCGGGACCGGGGCGCCCTGCAGCTGCTCGACCGCCCGGGCCAGGCCGTCGATGCCGCGCAGGGCTCCGCCCAGGTGCTGCCACTGCGGGAGGAAGGTGGCCAGCGAGGTCGGCGGGACCGGTTCCAGTTCCTGGCGCAGCGCGGCCAGCGAACGGCGCCGGAGCCTGCGCAGCACCGTCGCGTCGCACCACTCCTGGCCGATGCCCGCCGGGTGGAACTCGCCCTGGACCACCCGCCCGGCCGCGGCGAGCCGGTGCAGGGCGCCCTCGGTGACCGCAGGGCCGAGGCCGAATCGGGTCGCGACGGCGGCCGTGGTGAACGGCCCGTGAGTGCGGGCGTACCGGGACAGGAGATCGCCCAGGGGGTCCTTGACCGGCTCGGTGAACGCCTCCGGGACGCCGACCGGCAGCGCCGTGCCCAGTGCGTCCCGCAGCCGGCCGGCGTCCTCGATCGCCGCCCAGTGGTCGGCGCCGCCGATCCGGACCTGGATGGCGCGGCGGGCCGACGCCAGCTCCCGCACCCAGGCCGGATCGGCCCCGCGCTCGGCCAGCTGGTCCTGCGTCAACGGGCCCAGCAGGCGCAGCAGATCGGCCACCGATTCGGGGTCCTTGGCCCGCCGGTCCTCGGTGAGCCACTGGAGCTCCCGCTCCAGCTCCTCCAGTACCTGCGCGTCGAGCAGTTCGCGCAGCTCCGCCTGACCGAGCAGCTCGGCCAGCAGGCGCGAGTCCAGCGACAGCGCGGCCGCCCTGCGCTCGGCCAGGGGCGAGTCGCCCTCGTAGAGGAACTGGGCGACGTACCCGAAGAGCAACGAGCGGGCGAAGGGGGAGGGTTCGGGGGTGGTGACCTCGACCAGGCGGACGCGGCGTGCCTCGATGTCCGCCATCAGCTCCGTCAGGCCGGGCACGTCGAAGACGTCCTGGAGGCACTCGCGTACGGCTTCCAGCACGATCGGGAAGGAGCCGAACTCCGAGGCCACCTGGAGCAGCTGGGAGGCGCGCTGACGCTGCTGCCACAGCGGGGTGCGCTTGCCCGGACTGCGCCGGGGCAGCAGCAGCGCGCGGGCCGCGCACTCGCGGAAGCGGGAGGCGAACAGCGCCGAGCCGCCGACCTGTTCGGTGACGACCTGGTTGATGTCACCGTGGTCGAAGGCGACATCGGCCGCGCCCAACGGGGCCTGCTCGTCGTCGAACTCGAAGCCGACGGGACGGGACGGGTCGTGGTCCAGGAGGTCCATGGACAGCAGGTCGGCGTCGGGGAGGCGGAGCACGAGCCCGTCGTCGGCGTGCATCACCTGCGCGTCCATGCCGTACTTCTCCGCGAGGCGGGCGCTCAGCGCCAGCGCCCACGGGGCGTGCACCTGCGCGCCGAAGGGCGAGTGGACGACCACCCGCCAGTCTCCGAGCTCGTCGCGGAAGCGCTCGACCACGATGGTCCGGTCGTCCGGCACGTGGCCGCAGGCCTCGCGCTGCTCGGCGAGGTACGCCAGGACGTTCTCGGCGGCCCACGCGTCCAGGCCGGCGGCCAGCAGCCGCAGCCGGGCGTCCTCGTCGGTGAGGCCGCCCAGCTCGCGCAGGAACGCGCCCACCGCGCGGCCCAGTTCGAGGGGGCGGCCCAGCTGGTCGCCCTTCCAGAACGGCAGCCGGCCCGGCACGCCGGGCGCCGGGGTGACCAGGACGCGGTCGCGGGTGATGTCCTCGATCCGCCAGGAGGTGGTGCCCAGGGTGAAGACGTCCCCGACGCGCGACTCGTAGACCATCTCCTCGTCGAGCTCGCCGACGCGGCCGCCGCCCTTCTTGGGGTCGGAGCCCGCGAGGAAGACGCCGAAGAGGCCGCGGTCGGGGATGGTGCCGCCGGAGGTGACCGCGAGACGCTGCGCCCCCGGCCGGCCGGTGACCGTCCCGGCGACGCGGTCCCACACGACCCGCGGTCTGAGCTCGGCGAACGCGTCCGAGGGGTAGCGGCCCGCCAGCATGTCCAGCACCGCGGTGAACGCCGACTCCGGCAGCGCGGCGAACGGCGCCGCCCGCCGCACCAGGGCCAGCAGGTCGTCCAGCTGCCAGGTGTCCATCGCGGCCATCGCGACCAGCTGCTGTGCCAGGACGTCCAGGGGGTTCGACGGGATCCGGAGGGACTCGATCGAGCCGGTGCGCATCCGCTCGGTGACCACCGCCGCCTGCACCAGGTCGCCCCGGTACTTGGGGAAGACCACACCGGTGGAGACCGCGCCCACCTGGTGCCCGGCGCGGCCCACCCGCTGGAGCCCGGAGGCCACCGACGGCGGGGACTCCACCTGCACCACCAGGTCCACGGCGCCCATGTCGATGCCCAGCTCCAGACTGGAGGTGGCGACGACGGCGGGCAGCCGGCCCGCCTTCAGGTCCTCCTCCACCAGGGCCCGCTGCTCCTTGGAGACCGAGCCGTGGTGGGCGCGGGCCAGCAGCGGCGGCGCGCCCCGGGCGGCGCCGGACTGGGCCATGATCTCCGCCGGCGAGGAGCCCTCGGGCAGCTTCTCGCCCACGGCCCGCTCGTACGCGATCTCGTTGAGCCGGTTGCAGAGCCGCTCGGCGAGGCGGCGGGAGTTGGCGAACACGATCGTGGAGCGGTGCGCCTGCACCAGGTCCGCGATCCGCTCCTCCACGTGCGGCCAGATGGAAGGCCTGTCGCCGCCCTCACGGCCCTCGGTCGCCGGAGAGCCGCCCAACTCCCCCATGTCCTGCACCGGGACGACCACCGACAGGTCGAACTCCTTGGCCGACGGCGGCTGGACGATCTCCACCCTGCCGCGCGGCGCGAGGTACCGGGCCACCTCGTCCACCGGCCGGACCGTCGCCGACAGCCCGATCCGGCGTGCCGGGCGCGGCAGCAGCTCGTCCAGCCGCTCCAGGGACAGGGCCAGGTGCGCGCCGCGCTTGGTCCCCGCCACGGCGTGCACCTCGTCCAGGATCACGGTCTCGATCCCGGTCAGGGCTTCCCGGGCGGCCGAGGTCAGCATCAGGAACAGCGACTCGGGCGTGGTGATGAGGATGTCCGGCGGGCGGGTGGCCAGCGCCCGCCGCTCGGCCGGCGGGGTGTCGCCGGAGCGGATCCCGACCCGGATCTCGGGCTCGGGCAGGCCGAGGCGGACGGACTCCTGGCGGATACCGGTCAGCGGGCTGCGGAGATTGCGCTCCACGTCCACGGCCAGGGCCTTCAGGGGCGACACGTACAGCACGCGGCAGCGCTTCCTCGGCTCGGCCGGCGGCGGGACCGAGGCCAGCTGGTCGAGGGCGGCGAGGAAGGCGGCCAGGGTCTTGCCCGAGCCGGTGGGCGCCACGACCAGCACGTCCGACCCCTCCCCGATGGCCCGCCAGGCGCCTTCCTGCGCGGAGGTGGGCGTGACGAAGGCCCCTGTGAACCAGGAGCGGGTCGCGGGGGAGAACGATGCGAGCGCGGAGCCGGACATGCCCCCATCGTGCACCCCGGCACTGACAACGGGCCGGACCTGCGGGAACACCCCTCCCGGCCGGAGGCCGCCACTATGCCGTGACCGGGGGAGCGCAGAATGGGGAGATGGGGACGGACGAGGGGCGCCGGGAGTGGGCCCGGCACTGGCAGTACCCGGAACTGCCCGGGCTGGACCTGCTGCGCGCCCACTACGTGCGCCACACCTTCCCGCGTCACGCCCACGACGGGTACGTCATCGCCGCCGTCACCGGCGGCATCGAGGAGATAGGGCTCCCCGGCGGCACCGTACGGGCGGGGCCGGGCAGCGTGGTCCTGATCAACCCGGAGGTGGCGCACACGGCGCGCGCCGGGGTGCCCGAGGGCTGGGCGTACGCGACCCTCTACCCCTCCCGCGCGCTGATCACCGAGGTCGCCGCCGAGATTGGCACCCTGCGCGGGACCCCCGGTTTCACCGCCGACATGGTCGCCGACCCGCAGGGCTCCCAGGCGATCAGCGAAGTCCACCGGGCCGCCGAGGCCGGGAACGCGCTGGCGGCCGACACACTGCTGCGGGGCGTGGTGGCTCGGATGCTCCGCAGCCACGCGGGCCCGTTGCCCGGCCGTACGGTACGGCGCGCGGGCACCGCCGACGCCGAGCGGGCCCGGGCCGTCCTGGAGGGACGCCTCGCGGACCCGCCGTCACTGGAGCAGCTCGCGGCCGAACTGGGCACCAGCCCCTTCGCGCTGCTGCGCGCCTTCCGCGACCGCTACGGCATGCCCCCGCACACCTGGCTGACCGACGCCCGCGTCCGCCGCGCCCGCCGCCTGCTGGACGCGGGCACCGCGCCGGCGGAGGCGGCCGTGCTGGTCGGCTTCACCGACCAGCCGCACCTGAACCGGCATTTCACTCGGATCGTGGGGGTGCCGCCGGGGGCCTATCGGCGCGGTCGAACAGGCGGCGCCGTTTGACAGGCGCGGGCCACACGGCCGCGGCGCCGAGGTGGTAGCCCAGTTCACGGTAGGCATCGAACTGGGTGTGGTCGAACCACTGGTCCATGGTGCTCTGGCGCGGGAACGCCTTCTCCTTGAGGGCGTAGCTCAGCAGCTCGTACGGCATGTCCGGGGTCAGGCTGGCCTTCGCGAAGATGATGGTGCCCGAGCTGGCGCCCGGCTTGCCCTCCTCGAACTCCACGTCCTCCGGGTACTTGATGACGCCCTTGACGAGGCAGCTCGCGGAGAACCGCGTGTTGAGGGCGGCCATCGGCTCCGTCGGCTCCACCTTCTCGGCGCTGCCCGGCACCAGCTTCAGCACCTCCTTCTGGTCGAAGGTGATCTGCACGCCGAGGTCCTCGTACGCGAGCGTGACCGCCTGAGCGAGGGTCGTGGCCAGCGGAGGCGAGTCCCCCGAGGAGTCGATCACGTACACCGTCCGGCAGCGCAGCCGCAGCAGCTCCACCAGTCCCAGGTTGTCGAAGTGCCCGCCGTCGGTGCACAGCAGCATGGGGCTGGAGTCCGAGTACCGGCCGACGAGTTCCTGGAGCTGGTAGCGCAGCCGGCGTACCCGGGGCAGCCGCGGCATGACCCAGTCCGGGCCCCGCCGGGCCACCTCCGCCAGGTACAGCGGGTTGGGCACCCACGTGCCCAGGCGCAGGTTGGACAGGGCGAGCAGCCGTTGTGCGGCCATCGACTGGGTGCCCATAGCCGAGGCGAACGCGGCACCGGAGACCGCGACGGCCGATTGCACGGTCAGGTCGCGACCGACCAGCGGGGGCGCCGTGTCCTCCATCGTGGTCGTCCGTACCCAGCCGGTGTCCGGACCGCCCACGTAGTCGTGGGAGAAGGTGAACGGCACCGCGGGCCGCCCCGGCGCGGTGCGGTTGCGCAGGGACAGGGCTGCCGAGGCGACGAAGATGGTCTGCGGGAACGTGCCCTTGTCGCCGTCCACGCGCCGGCCGTGCGTGGACAGCTTGGTCTGCTCGGCGTTGTAGTCGTACGGCAGGGCGCCGACCGAGCCGTCGCGCAGCACGGCCCGGCGCACCGCGAACGCGCCGGCCAGCCGCTGCCGGTAGAAGGGGTGCAGGCTGAAGGTGGTCTGGTCGATGGCGAGGGCCGAGAAGAGCAGCAGGGCCGCCAGGCCCCACCGCCACCACCCGCTCCAGTCGCCCGCGTAGACGGCGGACCAGGACAGCAGCGCCAGACCGAAGAACGCGACCAGGGTCAGGACCAGCCAGACCACGAGCGTCTGCGCCCAGCCGGCGCCGGTCCGGGTCACGATCGAGCTGGCTCCCGAGAACCGGCCCGCCTTGTCGCCGTCCGGTTTCACCTTCGTCACCCGGTCCTTGGTGGCGGTGAACAGACCGCCCAGCCCGGTCGCGGCGGCCGTCAGCGCACCGAAGATCGAGATGCCCTTGGGGCCCTCGGGGAAGATGTCCTCCCGGTTGGCCAGCCAGGCGAAGAACCACAGCACCGTCGGCAGGATCACGGCGAACACGGCGATGGCCGCCGCCAGGGCCAGGACGAACTTCACGGTGGTGCGCACCCAGGCCGGGCGCGACTTCCCCTCGCGCCCCCTGACCAGCGACGCCACCACGGACACCACGGCGGCGAGTGCCACGAGGGTGATGAGGGGCGTACTCAGTTCATCGTGCAACTGGTCGGACAGCGTGGGGAAGGCAGTGGCCGGGTCCGTCCGCAACCGGTCCAGATCCGTCAGGGGGACGCGATCGTAGAACGCGCTCAGATAGACGCCCACGACGACGAACGCCAGCGCCAGCAGACCCAGCGAAACGCACAGGCCGCGCACGACGATGCCCGCCGCGAGCAGTTTTTCCCTCGGGCTGTCCGCCAGGTACTTCGCGTGTCGCCGGATGTGGTCCTCTTCGGGACTGCCGGGCGCGAACACGTCGCGTACTGTCGCGAGAGGGGCGTCGGCGAGATACCCCGGCTGCTCGTCGGTGAGGGCGAGCTGGAACGCCCCGGACGTGTAGCCGCCGCCCGAAACGGAAACCAGGTAGCGGGCCTTGGCCAACACGCCCCCCTCGCGCAGGGCCTGCAGCGCGCCCAGGGTGATCGACGCGGAGCGGATGCCGCCGCCGGAGACGCAGATGCCCACCTCCGCCGGTTTCCGCCCGGGCAGTTGGAGCGCGCGGGTGCGCCAGCGTTCCTTGACGCTGTCCGACGGTGCCGCCGTCACGGCCGGATCCGGCCACTCGCTCACGGGGGTGGTGGCGTGCGGCGCGGCGGGCGGAGTGACGATGTCCGGGTCCTCCCAGGGCACACCGCGGTTCGCGAGCTCGTGGGCCTTCTGCACGGCCGGCGGTGTGGTCCCGGCGGTCTTCACCGCGGCCCTGGGGAACAGGAGGAGCCGGGCCGCCAGCGTGAGGGCGATCCACAGCGCCGCCACCGTCACCGGTCCGACGAGCGCCCACTTCAGCAGCGCGAACCAGGACGCCTTCTGCCAGTCGCCGTCCGCGCCCGTGCCGAGCCCGTCCATGGCCCGGTAGAGGAGGACGTTCTCGCAGATGTCCGCCGCGGCCGTAACCCCCGTGGCGGCGAGGCCCCGGAGCATGAACCGCCGCGACATCTTGCGGTACAGGAAGCAGCTGCCCAGACCGAACACCGCGAGCAGCACCAGCGTGTATCCCGGGACGAACAGGAACGAATCGAGCCACAGGGCCCTGCGGAACGGCTCGCGGTGTCCGCCGGGGAGCGGGCACCACAGACTCTGCCCGCAGATGATCCGGCAGGCCCGGTCCCACGTGCCCGCGAGCTGGAGCGGCACCTCGCCGGGGAGCGTTCCGTGCCGCTCGAAGTACAGGCCGATGAGAACGCCGCCGGCGATCAGGCCGATGCAGCACGGCCACACGGCCCACTTGGCATATGAAGGACGTACAACAACTCTTGTCGGAGCACTCTTCATGCGCTCACCGTAGCGAGCCGGATTCGGAGTGTGACGATGCGCGCGCAAGAACGTACAAGACCCGGACACCGCGCCCTGCGTAGCTTCGGGGCGTGGAAGAACATCAGACGGTGATCCAGGAGGCCCCCGAGGGGGTCGTCGCCGGGCGGCCGCGCGCCGCCGTCGTGCGGGACGCGCTCGGGGTGGGGGTGGCGGTCGGGCTGTCCGGGTTCGCGTTCGGGGTGACCGCCGCGGGAGCCGGGATCAGCGTGCTGCAGGCCTGCGTACTGAGCCTGCTCGTGTTCACCGGCGCCTCGCAGTTCGCGCTGGTCGGGGCACTGGCGGCCGGTGGCAACCCGTTCACCGCGGCCGCCGGGGCCTTCTTCCTCGGGACGCGCAACGCCTTCTACGGGCTGCGGCTGTCGCAACTGCTCGCGCTGCCGCGCGCCGTGCGGCCCTTCGCCGCCCACTGGGTGATCGACGAGACCACCGCCGTGGCGCTGGCGCAGCGGGACCGCAGGTCGGCCCGGCTCGGCTTCACCGTCACCGGGCTCAGCCTCTACGTCCTGTGGAACCTGACCACCCTGCTCGGGGCGCTCGGCGCCGAGGCCATCGGGGACACCGCCGCGTGGGGACTGGACGCCGCCGGACCCGCCGTCTTCCTGGCCCTCCTCGCGCCCATGCTGAAGACCTCCACCGAACGGGCCGCCGCCGGGCTCGCGCTCGTCCTCGGACTGGGATTCCTGCCCGTGCTGCCCGCCGGGGTGCCCGTGCTGATCGCCGCTCTGGCCGCGCCCGCCGTGCTGTGGATGAAGGGACGCCGCTCGTGAACGTCTGGATCGCCATCGGACTCACCGTCCTCGGCTGCTACGCCGTCAAGCTCGCCGGGCTGCTCGTCCCCGCCGGGGCCCTGGAGCGGCCGCTGGTGCGCCGGCTGTCCGCCCTGCTGCCCGTGGCCCTGCTCGCCGCGCTCACCGCCCAGCAGACCTTCAGCACCGGGCACGAGCTCGTCCTCGACGCCCGCGCCGCCGGCCTCGCGGCCGCCGCGCTCGCGCTGCTGCTGCGGGCGCCGTTCCTCCTCGTGGTCGCGGCCGCCGTCGTCGTCACCGCGGGGCTACGGGCCCTGGGCGGCTGACCCCGGCCGGCAGGCGCCCGTACGCGCGCAGCGTCAGCAGGGCCTCCAGCGTGGCGATCGGGCGCCGCTCCAGCGAACTGCCCGGCGCCCACGCCCTGCGGCGTACCGGCCAGCCGCCGTCCGGCTGCTGCTCCGCGGCCAGGAAGTCCAGGGAGCGGCGCAGTTCCTCGTCCGTGAACCAGCCGCGCGCCAGCGACTCCGGCCGCTTCGCGAAGTCGTGCGGGAAGAGCTGCTCGCCGGGCGCGTAACCGGGGGCCGCCGGGTACTCCGCCCGCCGCACCGGATCGAGCACGGCGAGCCGCCGCTCGCGCACCAGCCGCCCCAGCCGGTCCGCGGCCGCCACGGCCCGTGCCCGGTCGGGGGCGCCGTCGAGGAAGGCCACCGCGCTCTGGACCTCGTACGGATGCGAGTGGTGCAGGCTCTCGACCCGTTCCCAGCAGAAGTCCGTGGCCCGGAAGAGCCAGGCGTGCCAGATCCGGTTGCGGTGCAGCAGGCCGACGACCGGGCCGGTGGTCAGCAGCTCGCCCGGCGGGTCGTCGTACACCGGGTGGTAGGGGGCGGCGGGGTAGCCGTGCGGGGTTGCCGAAACCACCGGAAGGGCGCCCTCCGGGGTGGAGACCCGGGTCAGGTGGCGGCAGAGCCTCTCGATGCGCTGCCCGGCGCAGCGGCCCAGGCTGTCCAGGACGCGCAGCGCGTGCGCGGTGTGCAGCGGGTGGCTGAGCGGGCCGCGCAGATCCGGATCGAGGGCGTGTCCGTAGCCGCCGTCGTCGTTGAGGTAGGAGCCGAGGGCGGTGTCCACCGCGTCGGCGTCCCCGCCGAGGAAGTGGAACGCGAACCGCCGCTGCTCCAGCACGCGGGCCGTGAGCCAGATGAACCGCTCGGCGCGGGGCAGCGGGGCCGTGGCCGCCGCGGCGGCCGCTGGGGGAGCTTCGTCTCCAGGCATGCGAGAAACCGTAGGACGCCCTGGTGCGGCGACGGGGGACGAACGGGGCGGGTGCACTCTCCGGGGCGGGATACTGGAGGCATGCGGTTGACGATTTTCTGGGAGCGGATGGCGGAGCACTTCGGTGCGGGCTACGCGGACTCCTTCGCGCGGGACCACGTCATGACGGAGCTCGGCGGGCGCACGGTCCACCAGGCGCTCGAAGCGGGCTGGGAGGCCAAGGACGTGTGGCGCGCGGTGTGTTCGGCGATGGACGTGCCGGCCTCGCTGAGGTGACGCCGCGCGCCGACCGGGCGCTGACGGGGCTCCGGGGCACCGCTTCGCGGTACGCGCCACCGGTGGGACAGACTTGGCGGCGTGGCAGCCAGTGATGAGATGACGACCGATGAGCCCGCAGACGCCCAGGGCGCGCCGCCGCGGCCGGCGGATCCGGCCGGGGCCACCGGCCCCGGCGGCCCCGCAGGCCCCGCCTCGTCGCCAGGCGCCGAAGGGCCCGCCGGGCCGGGGAGTCCTCCCGCCGGGACGGCCCCCGACGGGGCGGACGCGCGGATGCCGCGCTGGCTGCCGCGCGCCGTGGTCCTCGTACTCGCCCTCGTGGCCTGCTTCCAGCTCGGCAGCTGGGCCTTCCACCAGCTCATAGGGCTGCTCGTCAACATCCTGATCGCGTTCTTCCTCGCGCTCGCGATCGAACCCGCAGTGGACCGGATGGCGGCCCGCGGCATGCGCCGCGGGCTCGCCACCTTCCTGATGTTCCTCCTGGTGCTCGTGGTGACCGCGGGCTTCCTCGCGCTGCTCGGCTCGATGCTCGCCGGGCAGATCGTCGAGATGGTGGAGGGCTTCCCGGGCTACCTCGACTCGGTGATCAAATCGATCAACACCACGTTCCACACCGAGCTGTCCCGGCTGGAGATCCAGGACAGCCTGCTGCGCTCCGACTGGCTGCGCAAGTACGTGCAGAACAGCGCGACCGGCGTGCTCGACGTGTCCGCCACCGTGCTCGGCGGGCTCTTCAAGCTGCTGACGATCGGGCTCTTCTCCTTCTACTTCGCCGCCGACGGACCGCGGCTGCGGCGCGCGCTGTGCTCCGTACTGCCGCCCGCCAAGCAGGCCGAGGTGCTGCGCGCCTGGGAGATCGCGGTCGACAAGACGGGCGGCTACATCTACTCGCGCGGGCTGATGGCGCTGATCTCCGGCATCGCGCACTACATCGTGCTGGCGGTCCTCGGCGTGCCGTACGCGCCCGCGCTCGCCGTGTGGGTGGGGCTGGTCTCCCAGTTCATCCCCACCATCGGCACCTATCTCGCGGGCGCGCTGCCGGTCCTGATCGCCTTCACCGTCGATCCCTGGTACGCGCTGTACGTCCTCGGATTCGTGGTGGTCTACCAGCAGTTCGAGAACTACGTCCTGCAGCCCAAGCTGACCTCGAAGACCGTGGACATCCACCCGGCGGTCGCCTTCGGGTCGGTCATCGCGGGTACCGCCCTGCTGGGCGCGGTCGGGGCGCTCGTCGCGATCCCGGCCGTCGCCACGCTGCAGGCGTTCCTCGGCGCGTACGTGAAGCGGTACGCGCTGACGGAGGGCGCGGCCGCCGCTACTTCCCGTCCGCGGCGCCGAGTACGGCTGCCAAGGCGTCGGTGACGGTCGCCTCGGCGGCGGCCTTGTCCACGCCGAGGCCGCTGAGCAGGCCCTCGCCGTTCTCCAGCTCCAGGAGCGCGAACAGGATGTGCTCGGTGCCGACGTAGCCGTGGCCCAGGCGCAGGGCCTCGCGGAAGGTGAGCTCCAGGACCTTCTTCGCGGACGCGTCGAACGGGATGAGGTCGGGCACCTCCGCCTGGCCCGGGGGCAGTACGGCGGCCACGGCGGCGCGTACGTCGTCCGCCGCGACCCCCTGGGCGTTCACGGCGAGAGCCGCGAGGCCCTCGGGCTCGGACAGCAGGCCCAGGACGAGGTGCTCGGTGCGGATCTCGGTGCCGCCGGCGGCGCGGGCCTCGTTCTGCGCGGCCATGACGACGTTGCGGGCGCGCGGGGTGAAGCGGCCGAAGCCCTGGTTGGGGTCGAGGCCGGGGTCGCCCTCCTTGTCGGCCTTGGGGACGAAGCGCTTCTGGGCGGCCTGGCGGGTGACGCCCATGCTCCGCCCGATGTCGGTCCAGGAGGCACCGGAGCGGCGGGCCTGGTCGACGAAGTGTCCGATGAGGTGGTCCGCCACGTCACCGAGGTGCTCGGCGGCGACGACGGCGTCGCTGAGCTGCTCCAGCGTGTCGGTGTGGACCTTCTTGATGGCCTCGATCAGGTCGTCGAGGCGTACCGGATTGGTCATGCGAACGGGTTCCACTGAAGGGTTCGTCATGAGTGCAACCCTAGGTTGACAGTCGAGAGGTGTCAACCTCGGGTTGTCAGTCCTGGGTGCGTCGGGCGGCGTGGGCGGGGGGCTCCGGGGGCTCCCGAGGTGGTCGGGGTGGGCCGCAGAGAAGGCTCAGGAGGCCCGTCACCACGCCGAGGGCGGTGAACGCGAGGAAGGGGTGCAGGCCGACGCCCTCGCCGCGCGCCGAGTCCGTGACGCACGCGGCGAGGGCGGCCAGTCCGGCGGCCCGCGCCAGCGCCGCCTGGATCCTGTCGGCGCACTCGGCCCGCCTCCCCGGGCTGCGGTGCAGCAGGACGCGGACGGCGGTCGCCGTGAGCAGCGGCACCCCCGCTGCCAGGAAGATCAAGACCCACACGGCTGCTCCCGACTCCGCGCGTTCCGTGCATGCGGTGCGCCCGGTGCGCTCCGTGTCCGCGAGTATGAGGTCGGCCGGGCGGCAGCGGAACGGCCGGGACCGCGCCGCTGCGCGACCGGGTCACGCCCGGGCGTGGCGCGCTTGACAGGGAAATCGAACATCCATTCTGATGGGTTATCCACAGCCGAACCGGTCGTGGAGGCGCATTGTCAGTGGCAGGCATTAGCGTCAATGGCGTGAAGCGATCGACTCAAGCAAACCGGGTGGAACCCATGGCAGGCACCGACCGCGAGAAGGCTCTCGACGCCGCGCTCGCACAGATTGAACGGCAATTCGGCAAGGGTGCGGTCATGCGCCTCGGCGACAAGCCGAACGACCCCATCGAGGTCATCCCCACCGGGTCGACCGCGCTGGACATCGCCCTCGGCGTCGGCGGGCTGCCCCGCGGCCGCGTGATCGAGGTGTACGGGCCGGAGTCCTCCGGTAAGACGACCCTGACCCTGCACGCCGTGGCCAACGCGCAGAAGGCCGGCGGCACCGTCGCCTTCGTGGACGCCGAGCACGCGCTCGACCCCGAGTACGCGAAGGCCCTCGGCGTCGACACCGACAACCTCATCCTGTCGCAGCCGGACACCGGCGAGCAGGCGCTGGAGATCGTGGACATGCTCGTCCGCTCCGGTGCCCTCGACCTGATCGTCATCGACTCCGTGGCGGCCCTGGTGCCGCGCGCCGAGATCGAGGGTGAGATGGGCGACTCGCACGTGGGTCTCCAGGCCCGCCTGATGAGCCAGGCGCTCCGGAAGATCACCGGTGCGCTCAACCAGTCCAAGACCACCGCGATCTTCATCAACCAGCTCCGCGAGAAGATCGGTGTGATGTTCGGCTCGCCGGAGACCACCACCGGTGGCCGCGCGCTGAAGTTCTACGCCTCGGTGCGTATCGACATCCGCCGCATCGAGACCCTCAAGGACGGCACGGAAGCGGTCGGCAACCGCACCCGCTGCAAGGTGGTCAAGAACAAGGTCGCGCCGCCGTTCAAGCAGGCCGAGTTCGACATCCTCTACGGCCACGGCATCAGCCGCGAGGGCGGTCTGATCGACATGGGCGTAGAGCACGGCTTCATCCGCAAGGCCGGCGCCTGGTACACGTACGAGGGCGACCAGCTCGGCCAGGGCAAGGAGAACGCGCGGAAGTTCCTCTGCGACAACCCCGCCCTCTCCGACGAGATCGAGCGGAAGATCAAGGAGAAGCTGGGCGTCGGGATCCGCAAGGATGCCGAGACCACCGAGGGTGCTGCCACGGCCGACGCCACGGCCACCGCCGTGCCCGCCCCGGCGACGAAGGCCAAGACGACGGCCAAGGCCGCCGTGGCCAAGAGCTGACCCGTGCGGGAGCAGGATGGGGGCGGTGAGAACCGCAGCGGCCGTGAGCGCCGCCAGGAACTCCCGCCCCAGAGCCCCGAGGAGCAGGCGCGGGCGATCTGCCTGCGCCTGCTCACGGGGAGCCCGCGCACCCGGCGCCAGCTCGCGGACGCCCTGGACAAGCGGGGCATTCCCGAGGAGGTGTCGCAGCAGGTCCTCTCCCGGTACGAGGAGGTGGGCCTGATCGACGACGCCGCCTTCGCAGGGGCCTGGGTCGAGTCCCGGCACCGCGGCCGGGGCCTGGCCCGGCGGGCGCTGGCGCAGGAGCTCCGGACCAAGGGCGTACACGCCACCCTGGTGGAGGAGGCCCTGGAACAGCTCGACTCCGACCAGGAGGAACAGACCGCCCGGGAGCTCGTGGAGCGCAAGCTCCGCGCCACCCGGGGCCTGGAGCGCGACAAGCGGATCCGGCGGCTCGCCGGGATGCTCGCCCGCAAGGGGTACCCGGAGGGCATGGCCCTGCGAGTGGTCCGCCGTGCGCTGGAGGCGGAGGGCGAGGACGCCGACGATCTGGGGTACCCGGGGTAGGGCTAGCCCCCGGCCGCACATGCCGGAGTGCGCCAATGTCAGGAGGCGTGCCCGGCGGCAGAGTTGGCCGCATGATGCTGCGTTACGCCTTCCAGACCGTGAGAGACCGCAAGGCCGGTTTCCTCGGAGCCTTCGTCGCGCTGCTGTGCGCGGCCGCCCTCGTCACCGCGTGCGGGACGCTCTTGGAAACAGGACTCCGCGGCAAGATCGGCACCGAGCGCTACGCGGCCACGCCGGTCCTCGTCTCCGCCGACCAGAACGTCCACGAGACGACGGTCAAGGAGAAGAAGGGCAAGACCAAGACGAAGCACAAGGCCAAGCCCGTCGCCGAGCGGGCCTGGCTCCCCGCCGCCGCCCTGGACGCGGTACGGTCCGTGCCCGGCGTCGAGCGGGCCGTGCCCGAGCTGACCTTCCAGGCCGTCCCGCTGGTCAAGGCCGGCAGCGCGGCGAAGCCCACGTACGGGCACGCTTGGGCCTCCGCCGCCCTCACCCCGTTCACGCTCGCCGAGGGCCGCGCCCCACAGGGCGCCGACGAGGTGGTCGTCGACCGCGCGCTGGCAGCCCGCGCCGCGCTGAAGCCCGGCTCCGAACTCGCCGTGCAGTCCACCGGCGAGCCGAAGACGTACCGGGTCAGCGGGATCGCCACGACCCCTCGCGGGGACCTCGCCCAGCAGAGCGCCCTCTTCTTCGGCGAGGCCGAGGCCCAGCGGCTCGCCGCACGCGACGGCCAGGTCAGCGCGATCGGCGTACTGCCCCGGCCCGGCGTCGACGCAGGTGAACTGGCCGGCCGCATCGAGCAGGCACTGAAGGGCACCACGGCGGCCACGGCGCAGGTCGCCACCGGGGACGAGCGCGGGCCGGTGGAGTTCCTCGACGCCGCCGGGGCCCGGATCAAGCTGGTCTCCATGGGCGGTGCGATGGGCGGCACCTCGCTGCTCGTCGCGATCCTCGTGGTCGTCGGCACCTTCGCCCTCTCCGTCCAGCAGCGTCACCGTGAACTCGCCCTGCTGCGGGCGATCGCCGCCACTCCCCGGCAGCTGCGGCGCATGATCGGCCGGGAGGCGCTGCTCGTCGGCCTGGCCGCCGGTATCGCCGGGTCCTTCGCGGGACTGCCGCTCGCCGCCTGGCTGTACGGACGCTTCGTCGACAGCGGCGTCGTCCCCACGGCCCTGGAGCGCACCGCCGGAATCTTCCCGATGTTCGCCGCTGTCGGCGCCAGCCTGCTCGGCGCCTGGGCCGCCGCGCGGATCACCGGGCGGCGGATCGCCCGGATCCGCCCCGCCGAGGCGCTCGCCGAAGCCGCGCTCGAAGCGCGCTGGCCCTCCTGGATCCGCACCGCGCTCGGCATGCTGCTGCTGGCAGGCGGGGCGGTGCTGGTCGTGGTGCTCGCCTCACTGCGCACCGAGCCGGCCTCCACCCCGGTCACCTTCCTGGCCGTCGTGGTCCTGGCCGGTGCGGTCTCGCTGCTCGGCCCGCTGCTCGTACGGGGAGCCACCGCGCTGCTCGCCGGTCCGCTGCGGCTCGCCGGGGCGGGCGGCCACCTCGCCACCGCGAACCTGCGCGGCAACGCCACCCGGATGGCCTCCGCCGTCACCCCGCTCGCGCTGCTCGTCGGCATGACGTGCACCGTGCTCTTCATCACCCCCACCCTCGGCGACGCGGCGCGGGCACAGGCCCACGACGGGATCCGGGCCGGATGGGTACTGGCCGCGCAGGGACCGGGCGTCACTGCGGAGGCCGCCGACAGGATCCGCCGGACCCCCGGGGTCGAGGCGGCCACCGAGATCGTGCACACCTCCGTCCGGGTGGGGCTGGTCAAGTACGGCGCCCAGGGCGTGACCCCGGCCGGGCTGACCCGGACGTGGGACCCCCGGGTCACCGGCGGGAGCCTGGCCGGCTTCGGCGAGGGGAACGCGGCCGTGAGCGAACTCGCCGCCGACCAGCTCGGGCTGAAGCCGGGGAGCCCGCTGCGGCTGACGCTGGGCGACGGGACACCGGTCACCCTGACGGTCTCGGCCGTGTACGCGCGCGGGCTGGGCTTCGGGGACCTGACCCTGCCGCACGCGCTGGTCGCCGCGCACGTGGACAATCCGCTGGCGGGCAGCGTCCTGGTGGCGGCGGAGCCGGGAGTCGGACGGGACCAGCTGGCCGCGGCCGTACGGGGCTACCCCGGGGTGGCCGTGCTGTCCGCGCGCGACGCCGACGAGGTACGGGCGGAGCGGCAGGACGCCGGAGCGGAGATCAACCTGCTGGCGATGGGGCTCGTACTGGCCTTCACCGCCGTCGCCGTGGTGAACACCCTCGCGATGTCGACGGCCGAGCGGGTCCGGGAGTTCGCGATGCTGCGGCTGGCCGGGGCGAAGCGGCGGCAGGTGCTGCGGATGCTCCGTGCGGAGGCGGTGGCGGTCGTACTGATCGGGGTGGTGCTGGGATCGGGGATCGCGCTGGCCGTGCTGACCGCGTTCAGCGTGGGCATGACGGGGGTCGCGGCACCTGCGGTACTTCCGGTCGCCTACGCGGTGGTCGTGGGGGTGGCCGGGCTGCTGGCCCTGGCGGCCACCGCCCTCCCGGGCCGGGTCGCGCTGCGCGTCCCGCCGGTCGACGTGGCCACGGCCAAGGGCTGACCGCTGCCCGTCCCGCCCCTGCCCGTGCCCCTGCCCCGCGTGGGGCAGGGGCACGGGCGTGTCAGGAAGGAGCCGTCACCGGGAGGCCCGCCGACCTCCAGGCCTGGAAGCCGCCGGTCAGGTCCGTGGCGCGGTGCAGGCCCAGGGCGTGGAGGGAGGCCGCCGCGAGACTGGAGGCGTAACCCTCGTTGCAGATCACCACCACCTGGAGGTCGTGGCTCGTGGCCTGCGCGGCGCGGTGGCTGCCCCGGGGGTCCAGGCGCCACTCCAGTTCGTTGCGCTCGACCACCAGCGCGCCCGGGATCAGGCCGTCGCGGTCCCGCAGGGCCTGGTAGCGGATGTCCACCAGGAGCGCGTCGCCGGAGCGGAAGGCGGCGTAGGCCTCCCGCGGGCCGATGCGGGTGTACTTCGCGCGGACCCGCTCCAGCAGTTCGTCGATGCCGACCTGGGCGCTCACTGCCAGTCCGCCGGACGCTCGACGTGCTCCAGGTTGAGCACCGGTCCGCTGCGGCTGTAGCGGCGGATCAGCGGAAGCGGCGGGTAGTAGGCGTGCACGGAGATCGCGTGCTCGGCCGTGGACTCGTTCAGGACCTCGTGCACGTGGTGCTCCCCGAAGGCCCGCCCGGTGCCCGCCCCCAGGCTGCGGCTGCGGTCCAGCCCGGAGTCGAGCTCCAGCGACCGCCACCCCTCCGATGGCAGGCGTACGGCCAGCGAGTGCTCGGTGAGCCGGCCCCGGGCGGTGGCGAACGCGCCCCGCGACTCGGCGTGGTCGTGCCAGCCGGTGCCGGTCCCCGGGGGCCAGCCGATCAGCCACGCCTCGCTGCCGGACGGCCCGTCCAGCCGGATCCAGGTGCGGCCTTCCGGGTCGAGCGGCAGGGACGCGACGAGCTCGGCGTCGGCCGCGGCGCGCAGGGCGAAGTCGAGGAGTTCGGCGGCCGTGGGGCCCCCGGCCAGCACGGGCTCATGGGTGTACGCGGGTGCAGACATGAAAGTGGACCGTTCCTGGGGTTCGCGGAAGTGCGCGCAGGCCGGTGACGGCACGGGGGCGCGCAGGGGGAAAGGCGAATCAGCAGGAAGGGCGACACACGCAGCCCGCGTAGCGGAGCAGGTCCATGTGGACCCTCCGCCACAGGCGCACGTCGTTGCCGGTCATGTCCGCGAGTGAACCACGGGACCGCGGGACGGTCAATCGATCACCGCGGTCGGTGTCGCGGCGGACGAGGGCGCCGGCACCCGGGACACGGGCGCGCCCGCCCGGACCGCGTCCGCCGCCTCGTACAGCTCCGCCGGCCGTACGCCCGCGAAGGTCGCCGCCAGGTGCCCGTCCGGCCGGATCAGGAGCACGGTGTGCGCTGGGGCCCCCGGGTAGCTGTCCGCCACCAGCAGATCGGTGCGGACCGGCAGTGCGCTCACCGCCGCCGCGAGGCGGGGCATCAGCCCGGCGCCGAGCCAGTGGCGGCGGTCCCAGACCCCGGTGCCCGGCGCGACCAGGACCACCAGCAGCCGGCCCTGCCCCAGCAGGTCGCGCAGCGGCACGGTCGCCCCGTCGGGCGCGGTCACCGGTACGTTCGCCACCGCACCGCCCGGTTCCGTGGCCGTCGGGACCTCCCGTACGGCCACCGGCGGGGCGTACGCCGGCGCAGCGCCCAGCGGTCCCCGCCCCACGTGGCCGTCGGTGAGCAGGGATTCGGCGGACCGCGAGGCGCCGGGCAGGTAGGTGCGCAGGCCGCCACCGGCCCGCAGCACCGGCATCGCCTGGTCGGCCGCGCGCAGCCGGGCGGCGACCGCGGTGCGCCGCTCGTCCTCGTAGCTGTCGAGCAGTTCCTCGGAGGCTCCCTGGTGCCAGGCCAGGGACAGCTTCCACGCGAGGTTCTCGGCGTCCCGCAGCCCCTCCTCGACCCCTTGGGTGCCGAGCGCGCCCAGCAGGTGCGCGGCGTCCCCGGCGAGGAAGGCGCGGCCGTCGCGCCAGCGCCGGGCGAGGCGGTGGTGCAGGGTGTTGACCCCGGTGTCGAGGAGGTCGTATGGGGGAGTCGTGCCCCCGCACCACACCGCGAGGGTGTCGCGGATGAGGGTCACCAGCGCGTCGGGGGTGACGAGCTCCCCGCGTGCCGGGAGCAGCCAGTCGAGGCGCCACACCCCGCCGGGCAGCGGCCGGCAGGTGACCTCCTCGGGTCCGGACGGCGGGTTGCGGTGCAGCAAGGCCTCCCCGGGCCACGGGAGTTCGGTGCGCAGTGCGGCTACGGCGTACCGCTCCACGGCGGTGCGGCCGGGGAAGCGGATGCCGAGCAGTTTGCGCACGGTGGAGCGGGCGCCGTCGCAGCCGACCAGGTAACTCCCGCGCCACCACGTGGTCTCCGCGCCGCGGGTGTGCGCGGTGACCCCGCGGTCGTCCTGCTCCACGGAGTCCAGCTTGCTGTCGGTGACCAGCTGGACGAGCGGGTGCGCGGTGGCGGCGTCGCGCAGCCCACGAGTCAGGGCGTGCTGCGGCAGGTGCAGCGGGGCCGGTCCCTCGTCGAAGGTGCTGCGCTGCGCGGGGCGGCCCCGCCGCATGGTGCGCCAGGCGGCGAAGTACGCCCCCTCGTAGCGCAGGGTCGTACAGCCGAGCCGGTGCGCCATGGCCGCCGTGTCGGCGTGCAGGACGACGGTGCGGGCGGGCCGGGACTCCTCCTTGCCGGGCCCTTCGTCGAGCACGACGGAGGGCACGCCCTGGCCGGCCAGGGCGAGGGACAGCGCCAGGCCGACGGGCCCCGCGCCGACGACGATCACCGGGTCCATGATGTGGCTCCCAGTGTCCGGTATGTGATCACAGAACGTATGCAACCGACTGAAGGTGCCCGCGTCAAGTGACGCCGGTCCGGACAACGCCGTGTGGTGCGGCGGAAGAGTTCCGCCGCACCACACGTGTTACGTCAGTGTACTGACCGCGCGTCAGGGGGCCTTGCCCACGCCGGCCGCGCCGCCCGCGTCGACCTCGGCCACGTCGGCCTCGACGACGGCACCGGTGCCCTTCTTCGACTTCCGCAGCCGGCCTTCCAGCTGGGAGGCGAGACTGGTGAGGGCGAAGTTGACCACGATGTAGATCAGGGCGATCACGACGAGGGTGGCGATCGTGTTGCTGTAGTTCGCCGAGATCTGCCGGTTCGTGGCGAGCAGCTCCGCGAAGCCGAGCAGGGCGCCACCAAGCGCGGTGTCCTTGAGGATCACGACGAGCTGGCTGACCAGGGCCGGCAGCATCGCCGTGACGGCCTGCGGGATCAGCACGTAGGTCATGGTCTGGCTCTTGCGCATGCCGATCGCCTTCGCCGCGTCAGCCTGACCGCGGGGCAGGGAGAGCACACCAGCCCGGACGACCTCCGCGATGACGGCCGAGTTGTAGAGGACCAGGCCCGTGACCACGGCCCAGAACGGCCGGGTGTCGGACGGGACATCCATGAACTGCGGCGCGTACAGCGCGTTGCTGAACAGCATCAGCATCAGCACCGGGATAGCGCGGAAGAACTCCACCCACGCGCCGACCAGCGCGCGCACCCCGGCGTGGTCGGACAGTCGGCCGATGCCCAGCACCGCTCCCAGCGGGAGGGCGATCACCATGGAGAGCGCGCCCGCCTTCAGGGTCTCCATCAGGCCCGGCAGCAGGTACGTGGTCCAGATCCGGCTGTCGGTGACGAACGGCGTCCACTTGTCGGCGTCGAGCTGGCCCTTCTCGGCCATGAGGGACAGTGCCCACCACAGGACGAGCCCGAACAGCACGACGAAGATCCCGCTGTAGATCCAGTTGCGTCCCTTGGCCTTGGGGCCCGGGGCGTCGTACAGCACGGAGCTCATCGCTTCACCGCCACTCGCTTGGCCACCCAGCCCAGGAGCAGGCCGGTCGGCAGGGTCAGCAGGACGAAACCGAGGGCGAAGACCGCGAAGACGGCGAAGGTCGCCTGCGCCTCGTTCTCCAGCATTTCCTTCATCAGCAGGGCCGCCTCGGCCACGCCGATGGTTGCCGCCACCGTGGTGTTCTTGGTGAGGGCGATCAGTACGTTGGCGAGCGGTCCGATGACCGCTCGGAAGGCCTGGGGGAGCACGATCAGGGTGAGCACCTGGAAGAAGCTCAGGCCCAGCGCGCGGGCCGCCTCGGCCTGGCCGACGGGCACGGTGTTGATGCCGGAGCGCAGGGCCTCGCAGACGAAGGTTCCGGTGTATGCGATCAGTCCGAGGACCGCGAGCCGGAAGCCGGTCTCCTTGAACGTCTCGCCGCCCAGATCGATGCCGAGGGTCTGGCTGAGACCCAGCGAGCAGCCCAGGACCAGCAGGGTCAGCGGCGTGTTGCGCACGATGTTGACGTACGCGGTGCCAAAGCCCCGCAGCAGCGGGACCGGGCTGACCCGCATCCCCGCCAGGACGGTGCCCCAGATCAGGGACCCGACCGCCGAGTAGAGGGTGAGCTGAACCGTCACCCAAAAGGCTCCGAGCACGTCGTACTGCCCGGAATCAAGAAAATCGAACACGTTGCCCTGCGCTCTCCCCAGGATGGCCGGTGAGGTGCGCCGCCGCCCGCGGCAGGCGGGCGGCGACGCTTCTCACCGGTGAATCAGCTGCCTTCGGTGATCTGCGGAGCAGGCTCGTTCTTGTAGTTGGCCGGGCCGAGGTTCGCGTCCACGGCCTTCTGCCAGCTGCCGTCCTCGACCATCTTCTTGAGCGCGGCGTTGATCTTGGTCTGGAGCTCCTTGTCGCCCTTCTTCAGACCGATGCCGTAGTTCTCGTTGCTCATGGTCAGACCGACGAGCTTGAACTTGCCCTTGTTCTTCTCCTGTGCGGCGTAGCCGGCCAGGATCGAGTTGTCCGTGGTGAGGGCGTCGACCTTCTTGTTCTCCAGGCCGGTGAGGCACTCGGAGTAGCCGCCGAGCTCCAGCAGGTCGGCCTCGGGGGCCAGGGTCTTCTTGATGTTCTGCGCCGAGGTGGAGCCGGTGACCGAGCAGAGCTTCTTCTTGTTCAGGTCCTCGACCTTGGTGATGGACGAGTCGTCGGCGCGGACCAGCAGGTCCTGGTGCGCGAGGAAGTACGGGCCGGCGAAGTCGACCTTCTCCTTGCGCTTGTCGTTGATCGAGTAGGTCGCGACGATGAACTTCACGTCGCCGTTCGCGATCAGGTTCTCGCGCTCGGCACTGACGGCCTGCTTGAACTCGATCTGGTTCGGCTCGTAGCCGAGCTCCTTGGCCACGTACGTCGCGACGTCGACGTCGAAGCCGGTGAACTTGCCGTCGGGGGTCTTCAGGCCCAGACCCGGCTGGTCGTACTTGATGCCGACGACGATCTTGTCCTTCTTGGCGTCACCGGACGCCCCGCCGTCACTGGCGGCCTTGTCGCTGCCGCCACAGGCGGTCGCGGTCAGGGCAAGGGCGACGGCGACGGCCGCGGCCGCAGCGGCCTTGGAGATCTTCATGGTGAACTTCCCTCGGATGAGACGTTGTTGAACGACGAGCGACGCGTACGGGCGCATGCGCGGGCAGCCGAAGCCGGCCCGGCGGTGGTCCGTCACCGGATGACTACCAGACCGGACACTCAGTGGTGCAGGATCTTCGACAGGAAGTCCTTGGCCCGGTCGCTGCGCGGGTTGCTGAAGAACTGCTCGGGGGCGGCCTCTTCGACGATCTTTCCGTCGGCCATGAAGACGACGCGGTTGGCCGCGGAGCGGGCGAAGCCCATCTCGTGCGTGACGACCACCATCGTCATTCCCTCCCGGGCGAGCTGCTGCATGACCTCCAGCACCTCGTTGATCATTTCCGGGTCGAGCGCCGAGGTCGGCTCGTCGAAGAGCATCACCTTCGGCTCCATGGCCAGCGCACGGGCGATCGCCACGCGCTGCTGCTGGCCGCCGGAAAGCTGTGCCGGGTACTTGTCGGCCTGAGTGCCGACGCCGACCCGGTCCAGCAGGGCCACGGCCTTCTCATGGGCCGCGGCCTTGTCCGTCTTGCGGACCTTGATCTGGCCCAGCATGACGTTCTCCAGCACCGTCTTGTGCGCGAAGAGATTGAACGACTGGAACACCATGCCGACGTCGGCGCGCAGTCGGGCGAGTTCCTTGCCCTCGGAGGGCAGCTCCTTGCCGTCGAGCGTGATGGTGCCGGAGTCGATCGTCTCCAGCCGGTTAATCGTCCGGCACAGCGTGGACTTGCCCGATCCCGAAGGACCGATCACCACGACGACCTCACCGCGGGCAATGCTCAGATCGATGTCCTGAAGCACGTGCAGCGCGCCGAAGTGCTTGTTGACGTTGCTCAGTACGACCAGGTCGTCCGCGGTACCGGCCGCGTCCTGCACGTCCTTGGTCACTGATACTCCGCTCATCGGCTTCTTGCTCCGTCCTCCTCGGTTGGGAGGACAGTAGTGAGGTGACGCGCACAACGTCATCACATCTGAGGGAATATTGAGCATAACGATCCGGCCTCGCCCGGATACGCTCCGTGCGCGTCTTCGGCGTGGCCACCGGTGTGGTCGTACCGGGTGCATAACGGAAGGCGCGCCGGACCGGAACCCCCTTGACGTGGGCGTCCGCATCGGCGGGAATGCAGGGTGGCCCTGCAACGTACGGAATCCGAAGACCGAGAGAAGGAGAGGGGGACGACATGAGACTGCTGCTCGTCGAGGACGACGACCACGTCGCCGCCGCCCTGTCCGCGATCCTCGCCCGGCACGGCTTCCAGGTCACCCACGCCCGCAACGGCGAGGAGGCCCTCCAGGCCCTGCTGCCCGCCGGAGCCCAGCCCGCCGCCCATCCCTACGGGGTGATCCTGCTCGACCTCGGCCTGCCCGACCAGGACGGCTACGAGGTGTGCGGCAAGATCCGCAAGCGCACCGCCACGCCCGTCATCATGGTGACCGCGCGGGCCGACGTGCGCTCCCGCATCCACGGCCTGAACATGGGCGCCGACGACTACGTGACCAAGCCCTACGACACCGGCGAACTCCTCGCCCGCATCCACGCCGTCGCCCGGCGCACCGGCGCCTCCGAGGAGGCCGCCGCCACCGGGACGGGCGCCCCCGCCGTCGTCCGGATGGGCCCCGTCAGCATCGAGCTGCCCACCCGCCGGGTCAGCGTCGACGGCGTCGACGTACCGCTCACCCGCAAGGAGTTCGACCTGCTGGCGCTGCTCGCGCAGCGGCCCGGTGTCGTCTTCCGCCGCGAGCAGATCATCAGCGAGGTGTGGCGCACCAGCTGGGAGGGGACCGGGCGGACCCTGGAGGTCCACGTCGCCTCGCTGCGCTCCAAGCTGCGCATGCCCGCCCTCATCGAGACCGTCCGCGGGGTGGGCTACCGGCTCGTCGCCCCGGCCGCGCCCTAGCGGGGTCCTGTCGTGCGCGCCAGGCTCCTCCCGCTGCTCGTCGTCCTGATGGCGGGCACCCTCCTCGCGCTGGGCTTCCCGCTCGCCGTGAGCCTGGCCGCCGGGCAGCAGCAGCGGGTCGTCGTCGACCGCATCGACGACAGTGCCCGCTTCGCCGCCCTGGCCCAGTTCGTCATCGACGCCGAAGGCGCCGGATCCAACGGCTCCGACGAGCGCCACGCGATCCTCCAGCTCGAACTGGCCCGCTACCAGGAGCTGTACGGCGTGCGCGTCGGCATCTTCCGCCGCGACGACAACGCCATCGCCCGGTCCCCCAGTTGGTGGGAGCTCCCCGAAACCGGCGAGGGCCGCCGCGCCTTCCAGGAGGCGCTCGCCGGGCGGCGCAGCCACGATCCCCCGCAGGTGTGGCCCTGGCAGACCCACGGCAAGCTGATCGTCGCCTCCCCGGTGGTCCTCGACGGGGACGTGGTCGCCGTCGTCGCCACCGAATCACCCACCGACCTCATGCGGGGCCGGATCCTCAGGGGCTGGCTGCTCATCGCGAGCGGGCTCGCCGCCGCCATGCTGGTCGCCTTCGGCGCCGCCCTGCGGCTCACCAGCTGGGTCCTCAAGCCCGTGCGGACCCTCGACGCCGCCGCCCACGGGATCGCCACCGGCCGGATGAACTCGCGGGTCGCGGCCGCCGGCGGACCGCCGGAACTCCAACGCCTGGCCGCTTCGTTCAACGAGATGGCCGACAACGTCGAAGAGGTACTGGAACAGCAGCGCGCGTTCGTCGCGGACGCCTCCCACCAGCTGCGCAACCCGCTCGCGGCGCTGCTCCTGCGGATCGAGCTGCTCGCCCTCGAACTCCCCGAGGGCAACGAGGAGATCGCTTCCGTGCGCGCCGAGGGCAAGCGCCTGACGCAGGTCCTCGACGACCTGCTGGACCTGGCGCTGGCCGAGCACGCCTCCGCCGAGATCAGCCTCACCGACATCGGGGCACTGGCCGCCGAGCGGGTCGCCGCCTGGCGTCCGTACGCCGAGGAGAAGGGCGTACGGCTCACGGAGACGGGCCGGTCCGCCGTCACCGGCTGGGCCGACCCCATCGCCCTGTCCAGCGCGCTCGACGCCGTCATCGACAACGCCCTGAAGTTCACCCCCGCGGGTGCGGACGTCGAGGTTTCCGTCGAGGCCGCCGGACGTACCGTCCGTGTGGTCGTCGCCGACCGCGGTCCCGGCCTCAACGAGGACGAGCTGCTCCGCGTCGGCGACCGGTTCTGGCGCAGCGGCCGCCACCAGAACATCAAGGGCTCCGGGCTCGGCCTGTCGATCTCCCGCGCCCTGCTCGCCGCGGGCGGCGGGTCGCTCACTTACGAGACGAACCCGCCGCACGGGCTGCGGGTGACGGTGGCCGTGCCGCGCACCGACCCCCACACCTCCTGACGCCGCTACCAGGCGAGGGCCGTACGGGCCGGGGCGGAGACCGCGTACAGCTCGTTCACGGCCCGGACCTCGAAGGCGGCCGCCCGCTCCCGGCCGGAGCGGCGCACGGAGGCCACGTAGAGGGCGGCGCCGCAGGTGCCGCCGAGGAAGCGGCGGCTGCCGCCGGGCAGGACCCGGGACACCTCGTAGTGCCGGACCGGCCCGGCCGCCCGGCGCCACGACAGGCGCAGCCAGGCCCGGTCCTCCCGGCGGGCCGAGGCGTCCACGGTCAGGGCGGCGGGAGACGCCGGGCGCCGGTCGGCGGCGGCCTCACGTAGCGACAGGGCCCCGAGCCGCCACACCACGGGTCTCTTCCCGAGCCCGGTGATCCGTACGGCCAGTCCGTACGCCGTCTTCCCGGCCAGGGCCGCGAGCCCGACCCGCGACCGGCGCCAGGCCTGCCCCGTGCCGCGGGAGTCCGCGCGGATCCAGGTGTACGGGACCGGTTCGCCCGAAGTGGCCGGCTCGCGGGTGGCAACGCCGACCTCCACCGCGACCGGGCCCGACTCGGCGGCGTGCACCAGCTCCAGGACGGTGGAGCGGGTGAGGGGGAGCCGGGTGGCGTGCAGCCCCACCGCTGCCGGGGCGGTCAGGGTGCCCGCGACCAGCAGGCTGGAGCCGCCGCGCCAGGCACGCGCGAAGTCCAGGGTCACGGCGGGCCGCTCCCCGGCGGTGTCCACGACCCAGCGGCGGCCCGGGAGCCGGTCCTGGAGCCCGAGGTGGTTCCAGGGGGTGTCGGAGACCGCCGCGCCGTCCTCGTACCAGCGCTCCCCGTGCCCGGTGTTGAAGGCGCAGGCGAAGGGCAGCGAGGTGACCGTGGACCGGTCGGCGACGGCCGTGGCGGGTGCCCGCCAGCCCGATTCGGGCGCCGGCCGGGCGGGGTCCAGGGACTCGCCCGTCCAGAACCGGTCGTCGGCCCGGTGGAAGGCGCCGGGGGAGCGGTCGGTGAGGTGGTTGCGGGTCCACTCGGGCCGGTAGAAGCCGTAGCTGACGACGTGGTCGCCCCCGCGCGGGATGATCGCGTCCCAGCGGACGGCGGAATTCCAGCCGTTGGCCTCCGTGTCCACGGCGGCCCACAGTTCGTGGCGGGAGCGGCCCAGGCGCTGCGCGAGCGCGCCGGATTCGGCCAGGCTCTGCGGCGTCCAGCGGAAGTCCACGAACATCGTGTCCGCGACCTTCCCGGCGCGGCCCTCGAAGAACTCCTGGTTGAGTTCGTTGAGGGCGCCCTGCCAGCCGACCCGGCCGGTCGTGTCCATCGCGTCGTACCAGGTGATCCGCAGACCGTGCGGCTCGCCCGCCGCTCGCAGGGCCCGCAGGAACTCCCGCATCCTGGAGGCGAGTTCGCTGTCACCGCCGTCGGTCTCGGCGTTGACGAACCAGCCGTCGAAGCCGTACGCGGTCGCCACCCGCACCAGCTGCTCCGCGATGGGGAAGCGGCCCAGGGAGTCCCGCTGGACCAGGTCGCGGGTCCACTGGAGGTCCCCGCCGTAAGCCGCGGGCGGCAGGAACACATTGCCCAGGACGCGGACCCCGTTGCGGTGGGCGGCGTCGATCACGGGCGCGTTCGGCGCGAGCACGATGCCCTCGCCGGAGGAGCCGCCCCAGAAGACCAGCTCGTCGATGTACGCCCAGTGCGTGAGCGCGTAGTAGTCGGCGGTGGCCGAGCCCTGGGACGGGTTTTGCGCGGTGGGCCCGAAGGAGACGAGAGAGGCGATCCGGGCCTGGCCGGCCCGGGCGCCCGGGTGCGGCGGGACCGGCGTGAAGCGCGGCGCGAGCGGCACGGTCGCGGTGTTGTGGGCGAGATCGGGGTCGCTCTCGGGAGTCCACCGCTTGAGCGAGCGCCACACGATCCCGGGGCCGGGGACGCCCTTGGGGAGCGAGTCGGGGAACCAGTACGAGGCGTACGGGGTCAGGTCGGCCGGGTCCGGCGGGTCCGGCGGGGCCGACGGGGCCGGGGTGGCGGGGGCGGTCGGCCCGGCCCAGGCGGCGGACGCCGGGGCCGGGGCGCCCAGCAGCGCGGCCGCCCCGGCCCCGGCGGCCAGTACCGCGCGCCGGGTCGGCGGCCGTACGGAGGCGGGCCCGGGCGGGTGCACGGGCGCGGGTGTGGGCACGTGCGTACGAGGGTCGACTCCGTCGTCGGTCTCGGACATGCGGGCTCCTCCGGATAGGCGTCAGGTCAGGTCGGGGACGCGCAGTACCTCGGTGATGCCGCGCGCGGAAAGGTGCGCGGGGTCCTCGGCGAGCTCGGCCAGCACGACGGCGGGCCGCACTCCGTCCGCGGTGAGTGCCGCCCAGGCCTCGAAGAACGCGCCGCCGGGAGCGCAGACCGAACGCCGTGGCGCCGCCTCCGCCCCGCCGACGTCGACCACCAGCGCGGTGGACCGTACGGCCGGGCGGTGCTCGCGGCCCCGCCACGCTTCGGTGATACGCGCGATGGCGGCGCCGGCCGGCTTGGTCCGGCGGTCGTTGGTGAGCAGGCCGAGGCCGTACTCCAGCTCCGGGAAGTCCGCGAGCCCGCGCGACACGTCGTGCGAGCACCACCAGGTCACGCCCCACAGGTCCGGGCAGTCCAGCGCGTTCGCCACGGTGGCCTCGGTGAACCGGGCCGCGCGCTCCGGCCCGATCAGCGGCGCGGGCGCGCCGACCTCCTGGAGCCACACCGGCCGGTGCGGGTCCCGGGCCCAGGCCTTCGACAGCTCGATCAGGTACGCGGCGTGGTGTTCGGTAGCCGTCCCCGCCGGGCCATGGCGCTGCGCGGTGCCGTTGAACACCCAGGAGTGCACGGCGGTTGCCGCGCCCAGCCGCGCGGCCTGGGCGACGGTGAAGGGGTGCCCGTCCTGGTACCAGGCGGCGTCGTACTCGGCGTGCACGTGGAACCGGCCGGGCGCCCCCTCCTCGCAGGCGGCGAGCATCCGCTCCAGCCAGTGGCCCGCCTGCTCCCGGGTGATCTCGTCGGGGTCCGGGTGGGGGGCGCCGGCGAACTGGTTGATCTCGTTGCCCACCGTCATGCCCAGGAAGTTCGGCCGGTCAGCCAGGGCGCCGGCCAGCGTGCGCAGGTACTCCTCCTGGGCGGCGACCACGTCGGGGTCGGTGAACATGTTGCGCCGGTGCCAGGTCCGGGTCCAGGCGGGCAGGAAGTCGAAACTCGACAAGTGACCTTGCAGGCCGTCCACGTCGACGTCGAGCCCGCGCTCGGCGGCCGCGTCGGCGAGCTCGACGAGCTGCTCGACCGCGCGCGGCCGGATCAGCGTCCGGTTCGGTTGGAACAGCGGCCACAGCGGGAACACGCGGATGTGGTCCAGCCCGAGCGCGGCGATCGAGTCGAGGTCGGCCCTGACCTCGTCGAGGTCGAAGTCCAGCCAGTGGTGGAACCAGCCGCGGGACGGCGTGTAGTTGGCACCGAATCGGAGCGCGTGTTCGTGCACAAGGCGTCCTGGAGTTCTGGGGAATTCACCGGGTGGGCCACAACCTGCCGGTGCGGATGAGGAAAGTCAACAGGGCCTCCCGGCCGCCTACTTATGCGCTTCAGCCCTGTTGGCACAAGGGTTCTGTCCATCTTGGCCTGGCGAAACTAATGCGCTTTAGTTGTGAACGGCCGCAAGGCGGTGTGTGGAAATGGACAGCGATATTTCGGTCACGGCGTCCCGCCGGGGCGAGATCGCGTACGGTCTGGCCATCGCAGTCCGCGTCACCGGAGGATGAGGCAGGCCATGGCCCGTAGACCCACGATCAAGGACATCGCCCGCCAGGCCGGGGTGTCGGAAAGTGCCGTGTCGTTCGCGCTCAACGACCGGCCGGGGGTCTCCCAGGACACCCGCGCCCGGATCCGCCGCGTCGCCGAGGAGCTCGGCTGGCAGGCCAACAGCGCCGCGCGCGCCCTGTCCGGCGAGCGCTCCGGGGCCGTCGGACTCGTGCTGGCCCGGCCCGCCCACACACTCGGCGTCGAGTCCTTCTTCCTCCAGCTCGTCTCCGGGATACAGGAGGTCCTCTCCGCAGCCCGGACCGCCCTGCTGTTCCAGGTCGTCGAGGACATCGACGCCGAATGCGCCGTCTACCGCCGCTGGTGGGCCGAGCGGCGGGTCGACGGAGTCCTCGTCGTCGACCCGCGCACGACGGACCCGCGGCCGGATCTCCTAGGACAGCTGGCCCTGCCGGCCGTCATGGTGGGCGAGGCACCTTCCCCCGGTCCTTCCCAGGCCCCTTCCCACGGCCACGCCCACGGTCACTCCCACCCCGCGGGCACGCTCTCCTCGGTCCGGGCCGACGACGCCGGAGCCATGGCCCAGGTCCTGGACCACCTCCACGGGCTGGGCCACCGCCGGATCGCGCACATCGCCGGGCTCCCCGGCCTCGCCCACACGGCCCGCCGGATCGAGTCGCTGCGGACCGAGGCCGCGCGGCGGGGCCTGGGACCCGACCGGGTGCGTTCCGTGGTCACCGACTACTCCGATGCCGAGGGCGCGGCGGCCACCCGCCGGGTCCTGGCCGAGCCCGAGCCCCCCACCGCGCTCGTCTACGACAACGACGTGATGGCCGTCGCCGGGATCGCGGTCGCCGCCGAACTGGCCATCCCCGTACCGGGCAGGCTCTCGGTCGTGGCCTGGGACGACTCCGCGCTCTGCCGGGTCACCCACCCCCGGCTCACCGCCCTCGTGCGGGACACCGCGGGCTTCGGCCGACTTGCCGCCGAGGAGCTCCTCGCCGTGCTCGACGGAAGGCCGGCCGGGGTGCGCCAGAGCGAGCAGCCGCGCCTGGAGCCGCGCGAGAGTACGGCCGCAGCCGCGGCGCATACTGATTCCTGACCCCTTCCTGGAGCCGCCACCGTGACCACGCCCACCACCACCCCCTGCCCCACACCGCGAGCCGGAGCCGCGGCGGACGGGCTGACGGTGGCGATCGACATCGGCGGAACGAAGATCGCCGGGGCGCTGGTCCACCCCGACGGCACGATGTCGGCAACGACGCGGCGCCCGACCCCGCGCGGCGCGGACAGGGACGCGGACGCCGTCATGGCGGCGGTGACCGAGGTCGTCGCCGAGCTGTCCCGCTCGCCGCTGTGGTCGTCGGCGGTCCGCTGCGGGATCGGCAGCGCGGGCCCGGTGGACGCCTCCCGGGGCACGGTCAGCCCGGTCAACATCGGGGCGTGGCGGGAGTTCCCGGTCCAGGCCCGGGTCGAGGCGGAGCTCGCGGCGCACGGGGCACGAGGAGCCGACGGGGCGGCGGTGCCGACCGTACTGGCCGGTGACGGCGTGGCGATGACCGCGGCGGAACACTGGCTGGGCGCGGCCCAGGGGCACGCGAACGCGCTCTGCATGGTGGTCTCCACGGGCGTCGGCGGCGGCCTCATCCTGAACAACAAGCTCCACCCCGGCCCCACCGGCAACGCCGGTCACATCGGCCACATCAGCGTCGCCTTCGACGGGGAGCCCTGTGCCTGCGGCGGCCACGGCTGCGTCGAGTCGATCGCCTCCGGCACCGCCATCGCCCGCTGGGCCCTGACTCAGGGCTGGACCCCCGCGGAGCCCGGCGGCGACGCGACGGCGGCAGGCGTGGCCGCGGCCGCCGAGGCTGGCGACCCGGTCGCCCTGGCCGCCTTCGACCGCGCGGGCCGCGCCCTGGCGGCGGCCATCGGGGCCACCGCGACCCTGGTCGAGACGGACATCGCGGTCATCGGGGGCGGCGTCGCCGCCTCCGGCGACATCCTCTTCGCCCCGATCCGCCGGCACCTCGCCGCCTACGCCACGCTGTCCTTCGTGCGCGACGTGCGGGTGGTCCCGGCGAGCCTGGGCACGCACGCGGGCCTGATCGGCGCCGCCGCCGCGGCGACGATGCTCCTGCCGTCCCCGTGACGGCCGGGGCGGCTCAGGGCTTGACCGAGCGGTAGTACCGCATCGCGCCCTCGTGCAGGTCGAGGGGAGCGGTGTAGATGGCCGTCCGGAGGTCCACGAGCTGCGCCGCGTGCACCTTTTGCCCGATCCTGTCGCGGCTGAGGATCACCGTGCGCGTGAACCGCTCCGTCAGCTGGGGGTCCGTCCGCGCCGTGGTCACCAGCAGGTTCGGCACCGCCAGGGTCGCCACCGCGCTGGTGTTGCGCGCACGCGCGTACGCGTCCTGCGGCATCACCGCCGCCCGGTAGTACCGCGCCGGGCTCCCGCTCGCCTGCAGCGGCTCCACCAGGTCGCCGAGCTGCACGAGCCGGATGTCGAACCGTTCCGACAGCTCGCGCACCGCGTTCGTGGGGAGCCCGCCGGACCAGAAGAACGCGTCGATCCGGCCGGCCTCCAGCTCGGCGGGCATGGTGTCGATGCCGATGGACACCGGAGTGATGTCCTTGGCCGAATCCAGCCCGGCCGCCGTCAGCAGCCGGTCGGAGATGAGCCGCACCCCGGATCCCGGCTGGCCTATCGCGACCCGCTTGCCGCGCAGCTCCCGCGTCGACTGCACCGGCGAGCCGGCGGGCACGACCAGCTGCACGTAGTCGTCGTAGAGCCGCGCGCACCCGCGCAGATCGTCCGAACCGGGCTTCATCTCCTGCTGGTACTTGGCGACCGCGTCGGCCGTCGCCACCGTGAAGTCGGCCTCCCCGGAGGCCACCCGCTGGAGGTTCTGCTGCGAGCCCTCGCTGGTCTCCAGCCGTACCTTCACCCCGGGCATGTCCAGCCTCAGCCGCTGTTCCAGCAGCTGTCCGTACAGGTGGTAGACCCCGTTTTTGACACCCGTGCTGAAGGTCAGCTCACCCTTGAGCTCCGGCTCACCGAACGGTTTCAGCCACCAGAGCAGGACGCCGAGCACGGCGAGTACGGCCACCAGGGCCCGCAGGGCTTGGCGCCTGCTGATCCGGGGCGGTACGAGAGGCATGGGCGCGATCCTGCCACCCGACCGCCGTCCTGTCACGAGGACGCCGACCGGAGCGCTCCCGGGTACCGCCTACCCTTGTTGCATGACCAGCAGCAGCGACCGGAGCACGGCAGTGGACGTCAAGGGAACATACGAGGTGCGCACCTACGGGTGCCAGATGAACGTGCACGACTCCGAGCGGCTGGCCGGTCTGCTGGAGGGCGCGGGCTACACGCGTGCGCCCGAAGGCTCCGACGGGGACGCAGACGTGGTGGTGTTCAACACATGCGCCGTCCGCGAGAACGCCGACAACAAGCTGTACGGCAACCTCGGCCGGCTCGCCCCGATGAAGACCAAGCGCCCCGGCATGCAGATCGCCGTCGGCGGCTGCCTCGCGCAGAAGGACCGCGACACGATCGTCAAGCGGGCCCCCTGGGTCGACGTCGTCTTCGGCACGCACAACATCGGCAAGCTCCCCGTGCTGCTGGAGCGCGCCCGTATCCAGGAGGAGGCGCAGGTCGAGATCGCCGAGTCGCTGGAGGCGTTCCCCTCGACGCTGCCGACCCGCCGCGAGTCCGCGTACGCCGCCTGGGTCTCGATCTCCGTCGGCTGCAACAACACCTGCACCTTCTGCATCGTCCCGGCGCTGCGCGGCAAGGAGGAGGACCGCCGTCCCGGCGACATCCTCGCCGAGGTGGAGGCCCTGGTCGCCGAGGGCGTCTCGGAGATCACCCTGCTCGGCCAGAACGTGAACGCGTACGGCTCGGACCTCGGCGACCGCGAGGCGTTCAGCAAGCTGCTGCGCGCCTGCGGGCAGATCGAGGGCCTGGAGCGGGTCCGCTTCACCTCCCCGCACCCCCGCGACTTCACGGACGACGTGATCGCGGCGATGGCCGAGACCCCGAACGTGATGCCGCAGCTCCACATGCCGCTGCAGTCCGGCTCGGACCCGATCCTCAAGGCGATGCGCCGGTCGTACCGGCAGGAGCGATTCCTCGGCATCATCGAGAAGGTCCGCGCCGCGATCCCGCACGCCGCGATCTCCACCGACATCATCGTGGGCTTCCCCGGTGAGACGGAGGAGGACTTCCAGCAGACGATGCACACCGTGCGCGAGGCCCGCTTCGCGAGCGCCTTCACCTTCCAGTACTCCAAGCGGCCCGGCACCCCCGCGGCCGACATGGACGGGCAGATCCCCAAGGAGGTCGTCCAGGACCGCTACATGCGCCTGGTGGCCCTCCAGGAGGAGATCTCCTGGGAGGAGAACAAGAAGCAGGTCGGCCGCACCCTGGAGGTCATGGTCGCGGAGGGCGAGGGCCGCAAGGACGGCGCCACCCACCGCCTCTCGGGCCGCGCCCCCGACAACCGCCTGGTCCACTTCACGAAGCCGGACTCGGACGTCCGCCCGGGTGACGTGGTCACCGTGGACATCACCTACGCGGCCCCCCACCACCTGCTCGCCGAGGGCCCCACGCGGACCGTACGCCGCACCCGCGCCGGCGACGCCTGGGCGAAGCGCAACGCCGCCCCGGCCCAGCCGGCGGGCGTCATGCTCGGCATCCCGACCCTGGGCGTCCCGGCCCCCCTGCCGGCGCCGACCTCGGGCTGCGCGATCGACTGACCCGGCACCGGCGCGGGCGGCTAGGCTGCGGATCATGCTCGTAGCCGCTGCCGTCTGTCCCGCCCCGCCGCTGCTCGTGCCGGAGGTCGCCGCCGGGGCCGCCGCCGAACTCGGCGACGCCCGTACCGCCTGCTCCGACGCGCTCGCCGTGCTCGCCGCCTCCCGGCCCGACCTCCTGGTCGTGGTCGGGGCCGCCGACCACGACCACCGCGGGCCCTACCCGCAGGGCGCCCGCGGCACCTTCCACGGATTCGGCGTCGAGGCCCACGTACAGCTCGGGGAGGGCGAGGAGGGGCCGCGCATGCTGCCCCCGTCGCTCACCGTGGGCGCCTGGCTGTTGCGCCGTGCGCGCTGGGGCGCCGCCCCCGTCGAGGGGTTCGGGGTCGGGGAGCCGCTGGAGACCGACCGGTGCCTCGAAGCCGGCCGGGAGCTCGCCGCGCGCGACGCCCGGGTGGCACTGCTGGTCATGGGCGACGGCAGCGCCTGCCGGACCCTCAAGGCGCCCGGCTACCTCGACGAGCGCGCCGCCGCCTTCGACGCGGCCGCCGCCCGCGCGCTGGGCACGGCCGACGTCGCCGCGCTCGCCGCACTCGACGCGCGGCTCGCGGCCGAGCTCCAGGCCGCCGGCCGGGCCCCCTGGCAGGTGCTGGCGGGTGCCGCCGAGGGCGCGGGCCTCGACGGGCGGCTGCTGTACGAGGACGCCCCGTACGGCGTGGGCTATTTCGTCGCCGCCTGGTCGTAGGGGCCTCCCGGGGCCGCGAAAGGCCTCACCCGGCCGGGGAAACCCGCAGACGCGACGAAGGGGCGGGGGGGGCGGGCCCCCCGCGGCCCCCCCCCCCCCCCGGGCCGCCGGGGGGCCCCCCGGGGGGGGGGGGGGGGGCCCCCCGGGGGGGGGGGGTGGGGGGCTTGT